>JBKBRK010000036.1:0-13197 GCA_046292245.1 Aquificaceae bacterium | reverse complement strand
TTTATAAGTAAAGTCTATCTGTTTGTTTTAGCTTACAATATAGACAGGCTCCTAAAGGTGGCAACTTGAGTTAAAATTACTTAGGTAAGGGGGTATGTTATGAAGATTTCTAAGGCTATAAATATCTCTATCGCAATTCTTTTTGCCTTCTCTTTTGTTGTTATTGGCACTTACCGCTTTATATTGGAAAGCATGGAGTCCGAGGGTAGAAGGGTAGATTATGCAGGGAGGCAAAGGGCAATATCGCAGCGTATTACAAAATTGGTGGCTGCTAAGCATCTTGGCCATGATCCTAAGATAGAGTCTGGAGAGCTTGTTGCACGTCTTGATAAGATAGTTAACAGTCTTGTAAACGGAGACCCCGATTTAGGACTTTCACCTGCTAAGGATGAGGAGTTTATAGCGAAAATGAAAGTGGTCAAAGAGGAATGGGAAAAGTTCAAGGGCATCATTTATAAAGCTGAAAAAGACCCCGCTTACCTACAAGAACTCTTTGACGAAAGCGAAAAATTCCTTAAAGTAGCGGAGGAATCTGTTGTTGCAGCATCCCATACAGTGGATGGCTTTGTTGAGATGTTGAAGCTCTCTCAGGTTTTTATTCTTGCGGGCGCCATCATATTTTTGATCCTTATTGCCATATTAAGCAACAGGGTAATATCTAAGCCTTTGTCTAATCTGGCGGATAAATTCCAGGATATAGCAAAAGGTGATTTGACTGTAAAGGTGGATGATAGAAGCAGGAACGAAATTGGGCTTCTTGCTCAAAGTATGAATAAAATGGTTCAATCTTTTAACGGTATGATAAGTTCCATTCTCACTGCAGCTAACAAAGTGATATCTGCAATAACTTCAACTGATGTTAGCGCAAAAAAAACAGTGGAAATGGTTAAAGAACAAGTCGGTGAAGTTCAACAGATAGCATTGGCATCCGAAGATATGAATAAAACTGTGCTGGAGATATCGCAAAACGCTTCCACTGCATTGGAATTTGCAAAGGAGGCGATGAAAACTGCCTTGGAAGGTAAAGAGGTTGTAGAAAAGGTAGCCCAAGCTGTGGGCGGTGTTAACAAGGTGACCTCAAACCTTATTGTGATGGCAGAAAGCCTTAACGAAAGGGCAAGGACTATAGGAAATGTAATGGTGCTTATAGAGGACATAGCGGACAAGATAAATCTTTTGGCGCTGAACGCTGCTATAGAAGCGGCACGTGCTGGGGAGTTTGGTAAGGGGTTTGCGGTGGTGGCGGAGGAGATTCGTAAGCTTGCGGAAAAAACGATGGGAGCAACGGGGGGAATAAAAAAGGAGATAGAGGCTGTACAAAGTGATTCTATGGAAACCGCCCAATCCATTGAACAGACCTTGGAAGAGGTTGCAAAAGTGACTGGCCATATGAAGCTGGCGGATGAAGTCTTAGACCGTATAGTTGGCGCTTTCAAGAAGGTGAATTACCAAATAAACAACATAGTTAAAGCGGTTGAAGAGCATTCAAAAATGTCAGAGAACGCCGTAAGAAACATAGAAAAAATTTTAGCTATAGCCAAAGACATAGACAAGATGTCCGAAGAAGTTTTGAAGGAAGTAAGCATGCTTTTACGGGTGATTGAGGAACTAAGAAGTGCCACATCTGAATTTAAGATAAGATAGAGTGTAGGGCCGATGGGCTATTGGAATTAATATATTCTTATGTGCGGTATATTTGGAGTTTTTAACGCAGAGCATGCGGAGAGGTATGCCTTTTATGGTATATATGCCTTGCAGCACAGGGGGCAAGAAAGTGTAGGCATAGCGGTATCGGACTTTGAAGGTATCAAGCTTGTACGCAAGGCTGGGCTTGTATTGGAAGCTATAAGGAAAGAAGACCTTAATGGTTTTTTTGGCTATAGCGCCATAGCCCATGTTAGGTATTCAACGGCGGGGGATCCTGGTGCTACCAACTCACAGCCTTTAATAGGAGAAACATCCCTTGGAAAGGTGGCAGTTGTCCACAATGGAAACCTTGTAAACTACCTTTCCCTAAGAAGGGAGCTTGAGGATAAGGGAAAAAGGTTTTTCTACACCTCTGACACGGAGCTTTTTTTAACACTCCTTGAAGAAGGAGAATTTATACCCGAGGGCGTGGAGCTTCATCCCCTTGATAGAGAACTTCTTCCAAAGGTTTTTTATGTACTTTCAAGGGTAAAGGGAGCTTACAGCCTTTTGTATCTTTTTAAGGATAAAATGCTTGCCATAAGGGACCCTATGGGCTTTAGGCCCCTTTTGATAGGTAGGATAAAGGATACTATTCTGTTTGCTTCCGAAAGTTGCGCCTTTGATATTCTTCAGGGGGAGCTTTGGAGGGAGATAAAGCCCGGAGAGGTATTGGTGGTAGACAAACAGGGTATAAGAAGCTACTTTCCTTTCAAGTCCCATAAAAAAGCCATGTGCATCTTTGAGCTTGTTTATTTTTCAAAGCCAGAGAGCTTTGTCTTTGACAACTGGGTCTATAGGGTGCGCAAGCGCATGGGAGAACTTTTGGCTTATGAAGACCAAGTATCTGCAGATATTGTGGTGCCAGTTCCCGACTCGGGCCTTGTGCCTGCCATTGGCTACTCTCAGGCAAAGGGGTTGCCTTTGGAGCTTGGACTTATAAGAAATCACTATGTGGGTAGGAGTTTTATAGAACCCACCCAAGAACTAAGAGATATAAAGGTGCTTATGAAGTTAAACTCCAACAGGGCTGTGCTTGAAGGGAAAAGGGTTGTGGTCATAGATGATTCTTTGGTTAGAGGCACCACTTCCAAGAAGATAGTAAGCATGTTAAAAAGGGCTGGCGCCAAAGAAATACATATGCGCATCGTTTCACCACCTGTTGTAGGACCCTGTTATTTTGGTATAGATACTCCCACGAGGGATGAGCTAATAGCCAACCGAATGAGCCTTGAGGATATAAGAAGCTTCATAGGCGCGGATTCTTTAAAATATCTTTCCCTTGAGGGCTTAAGGTCTGTAGTGGAAAACCCTCAAGATTTTTGCGATGCTTGTTTTAGCAACCTCTATCCTCTTGAAGTAGAGGGCACCGCACTTAGAATACGTTGAACTGTTTCCAAAACTTCCCTCAAATGACTTAGGGGTATCATATTAGGACCATCGGATAGGGCTCTGTCTGGGTCTGGATGAGTTTCCATAAACAAACCATCCACGCCCACCGCTACGGCTGCACGAATAAGGGGTAAAACAAACTCCCTCTGCCCCGAAGACCTATCGCCACCACCTCCCGGAAGTTGCACGCTGTGAGTGGCATCAAAGATCACCTTTGTAAATTCCCTCATTATCACAAGGCTTCTAAAATCCACCACAAGGTTGTTATAGCCAAAGCTCACGCCCCTTTCTGTGATGTAATAATCCACCGCATTGGCAAATTTAAGCTTTTCCACTATATTCTTGGCATCCCAAGGAGCCAAAAACTGTCCCTTTTTTACATTCACAGGCTTTGAACTTCTTCCCGCCTCCAAAATAAGGTCTGTTTGCCTGCAAAGAAAGGCGGGGATCTGGATAATATCTACCACCTCTGAAACAGGTTTTACCTGCCAAGTTTCATGCACATCGGTGGTAAGCTTTAAACCAAAATCCTCCTTTACCTTTTGCAAAAGCTTTAAGCCCTCTTCTAAGCCAGGACCTCTAAAGGATTTATGGGAGCTTCTATTTGCCTTGTCAAAGGAGCTTTTAAAGATAAAGTCAAGCTTTGGAAACTCTGTGGAAAGTTTTTCAAGATGTTTTGCGGTTTCATATATCACCCTTTCATTTTCTATAACGCATGGACCCGCAATTATAAGCATGCTTTAAAATATATCACACGTACGCTAAGTGAAAATTCCCTTGTAGGGGCGGTTTATGAACCGCCCAATTATCTGGTAGCGTAGATCTCCTTGTCTGTGAGAGAAGGGTAGAACATATTACAATTCCAGAAGGATACACCATCAAGAGGGATTTTTATACCCTACCTTGTCAAAAAATTCGTAAAGCACGGGAAGCAAGAAAAGGCTTAGGGGTAGTCCTGTAAATATGCCACCTATAACCACGAGGGCGAGGGGTTTTCTAAGCTCCGCACCTGCGGTTAAGCCCAAAGCCACCGGTAAAAGGGCGGAAACTATGGTAAAGGTTGTCATCAATATGGGTCTTAGTCTTTCTTTTCTTGCCTGAAGTATGGCTTGACGAGTCTCTACACCCTCCTTTCTTAGCTGTATGATCCTTTCTATAAAAAGCACAGCATCACGCACTATTATTCCCACAAGGAGGATAAGGCCAAAGTAAGAGGGCACGCTAAGAGAGGTGTTGGCTATATACAAAAGGCCAAAGGCACCGGCAACTGCAAGGGGCACCATCAAAAGGACTGTAAAGGGATGCACATAGCTTTCAAATAGGGAGGCAAGTACCATATAAACACCAACCAAGGCAAGAATTAGGGCAAAGCCAAGCCCTTGGAAAGCCCTTTGGAGCTCCTTTGCTTGTCCTACGGGTTCAAAGGTGTAGCCAGGTGGAAGGTTGTTTCTTAGCCAGTCTTCTAATTCCTTTACCGCATCGGCCAAGGGCTTGTTGGGAGAAAGATTTGCAAAAAAGGTAAAGGAGTATTGTCTGTTGTAGCGATTTATGCTTTTGTATCCTGTGGATGTTTGTATATCTACAAGCTCCGTGAGGGGTATCAATTCTCCCTTGTAGTTTCTTACGAAAACCTTTTGAAGGCTTTCCCCTTTTTCCACAAAGGAGGGCAAGGCTTTCACATAAAGGTTGTAGCTTTCCGCTCCAAGCTCATAGGTTCCCACTTGAAGCTTTCCAAAAAGGGCGTTTAAGGTTATAGCCACATCTTCCACACTGATCGCTAAATCTCCAAGCCTTTCCCTCCTTACTCTTATCTGTATCTGAGGTTCGTTTAATCTAAGGTCTGTATCCACGTCTCTGTATCCCTCCTTGGCTCTAAACTCCTTTACTATCCTGTGGGATATCTCCTGAAGCTCTTCAAGAGATGGTCCCCTTATGGCATACTGAAGGTCTACCTGCCTACCCCCACCGGGTCCCACTATACCTGGAGGCTCTATGCTGATGCGTGCATCCTTTATTTGACTTAGCTCCTTTCTTACCATCTCCATAATCTTTGCCTGATGGGGTCTTTTGCCCTCTTTGAGATATACAAAGCCCAAGCCTCCGTTTACATCGGGCCTGCCAGCCACACCTTGCCCCACTGCCATCCCAAAACGGTCTATATAAGGATTTTTCAAAAGAATAGCTTCTATCTCCTCCGCCTTTTTCCTTGTGTAGTCAAAGGAGGAACCGGTGGGGGTTTCAAACCTAACCAAAAACCTCCCCTCATCCACCAGAGGGAAAAACTCCTTTTTTGTAGCCTTTAAAAGCTGAAAACCTATGAAAACACTAACAAGGGATAAACCTATAACCACTACCTTGTGATCAAGAGACCACCTAAGAAGCCTGTCAAAAAAGGCTTCAAACTTGTCGTAAGCCCTTATAAAGGGATTTGAGGGGGGCTTGTGCTTCAAAAGCCTTGAAACTGCCATAGGTGTAAAGCTTATGGCAACCAAGTAAGAGAGAGCTATGGCTATTGCCAAGGTAAGGGCAAAGCTACCAAAAAGCTTTCCAACCACACCCTTTAGGAAGATTATAGGGATAAAAACTATAACCAAAGAGGCTGTGGAAGCCAAAAGGGCAAAGATGACTACTCTTGTTCCTACCTCTCCTGCTTGCAGTGGTTCCAATTCCTCTTCGTATCTTCTTCGGTATATGCTTTCCAACACCACTATGGCGTCGTCTATAACTATTCCCACCGCCACCGCAAGGGCAAGGAGGGTAAAAGTGTTTAAAGAATTGCCAAGCTGGTATATTAAAAAAACCGTTCCCAAAAGGGTTATGGGTATGGCAAAGATGGGCACAAGGGTAAGCCTTAAGCTTCCAAGGAAGAAATAAACCACCAGGGCGGTAAGCAGGCTACCTATTAGGATCTCCTCTATGGCAGCCTTTACGCTTTCTTTTACAAAGATAGAAGAGTCAAAGGTGTAATCCATGCGCATGCCGGGAGGAAGCTCTTTGTTTATCTCTTCCATCTTTTGCTTTACCGCATCCACAACTGCCACGGTGTTTGCCTTTGATTGTTTATAAACCACAAGGGCTATGGCTTGTTCTCCCTTGTATCGTGCCATCCCCCTAAATTCGTCCTCTGTAAATTCTACAAAGCCCACATCCTTTAGCTTTATACCGTTCCTTAGATAAACCTCTTCCAATTCCTTTGGACCTTTGGCTTTTCCGTAAAGTCTTATGATGTATTCCCTTTCTCTACCATAAAGAGCTCCTGCGGGAGATTCCAAGTGGTTCTTGTTTACCGCTTCTATAACATCCTGCACCGCCAAGCCCCTTGAGTAAAGCCTTTCTGGATCAATCCTTACCCAAAGGGCCTTGTCTCTAAAACCCCCAAGGTCCACTTGACCAACGCCGTATATCCTTTCAAACTCCCTTTTTATAACCTTGTCCGCCCAATAGGCAAGGGTTTGATAGTCTGCGTTTTTTGAATGTAAAAGGGCAACGAAAACAGGAGCTAAAGAGGTATCCACCTTTCTAACCAAGGGTGGGTCTACTCCCTCGGGAAGGCTTTTCAAGACCCTTTGCACTGCATCCCTTACCTCCTGAGCCGCAACCTCTATATCTTTTTCCAAAGAAAAGGTTATGGTTATCCTTGACACTCCCGCAAAGCTTGAAGAAGATATACTTTCTATTCCACTTATGGTGGCAAGCTGGTCTTCTATCTTCCTTGTTACGTTCACATCCACCACATAGGCGTTTGCTCCCGGGTATGTGGTTACCACCGCCACCGTGGGGAAATCCACATCGGGCAACCGGTCAATGGGTATAACCCTTAGGGAATAAAAGCCAAGGAGAACAAAAGCTATCATAAACATCCAAGAGGTAACAGGCCTGTGAAGGAAAAATCTGTACATGGTGAGCTTTATTATAACAAACCGACTGGTCGGTATGATAAAATAGAGACCATTATGAAGAGATTTATCCTTTTCTTGCTGTTTTTCGGTTTGACCATCTCTTGTCAAAAGAAGGCAGAAAACACACAAAAGCCCCAAGATAGGAAGGTGGTGGTTAGCCTTTATGAGGTAAGTTCTCAAGAGGTGCCCTTAGAGTATTCCACAAAGGGCTATTTTGAGAGTGAAAGGGATATAAACCTAAAGCCCTTGGTTAGCGGTAGGGTTCTTGAGGTGTTTGTAGAAGAGGGCTCTTTTGTGAGAGCAGGGCAAATCCTATTAAAGATAGACCCATCCGATTATGAGAACATCATAAACCAAATCTCCGCCCAAATTGCCCAGGCAAGGGCAAACTACGAAAATTTAAAGGCTATTGAAGAAAGAAGAAGGTTTTTATACGAGAGAGAACTGATAGCAAGGGAAGAGTATGAAAATCTAAAAACTCAAATCAGAGCCCAAGAGGAGGTTATAAAAAGTCTACAAGCTCAACTTAACAACGCAAGATTGAACTTACAAAGAACCACTTTAACCGCTCCCTTTTCGGGATACATAGCCCAAAGATTTGTCAATGTGGGGGATTACATAACTCCCCAAAGCCAGACCTTTCGCCTTGTAAGCTTAGACCCCATAAGGTTTGTTTTTCAGGTGCCACAGGAAAACCTTGCTTATGTAAGGGAAGGTTCATGGGTAAAGATAAGGCTTGAGCCCTTTGGAGAGTTTGAAGGTAAAATATTTTTTGTTTCTCCTGCTGCGGATTCCAGCCGGCTTATCACAGTTAAAGCAAAGCTTTCCAACAAGGAAAACAAGCTAAAGCCTGGCATGTATGGAGAAGTTATCCTTATAAAGGGCGTGGAAAAAGCCTTTAAGATTCCAGAAAGGGCTGTGGCTATCCAGGGTACCAAAAGGGTGGTATGGCTTATAGAGGATGGTGTAGCCAAAGGGGTGCAGGTGGAAGTAGTCAAAGAAGATCAGGGCTATGCCTATGTAAAGGGGGATCTAAAGGATGGTCAGAAAATAGCCCTTGACAATGCCTATGTACTTCAAGAAGGTATTAAGGTGGAGGTAAGATGAGGTCTTTATTTTTATTACTTGTGGGATTTTCCCTAAGCCTTGCTATTACCTTGCAAGAGGCGGTGGATTTAGCCCTTAAGAACAATATCTCTACAAAACTGTCCCTTTTGGATATTCAGAAGGCAGAAGAGGGCATAAAAAGGGCAAGAGCAGGCATACTACCGCAGGTTAGCTTTTCTTATACCTACACAAGGCTTGGTGGGGATTTAGCCTTTGGCTTTACTCCCAAAAACCGACATAGCTACCTTTTTGAGGTAGATCAAACGCTTTTTAACAGTGCTGTTTTTGAAAGCCTAAAACTTTCCAAAGAACAAAGAGAACTCCAAAGCCTAATATACGAAGATGTAAGGGCAGAGGTTTCCTTTCAAACAAAACAGCTCTTTTATGCCCTTTTGTACAAAAGAGAGGTAGTAAGGCTTTTGGAAGAGAATGTAAAGTACTGGGAGGAAAACTATAAGGAGGTTGAGGCAAAGTTTAAGGCGGGTATTTTGCCAAAGGTAGAGTTAATGAGGGCAAAAGCCCAATGGGAAGGATCAAAGGCAGAACTTGAAAGTGCAAAATCAGACTATCAAAAAAGCCTTGAGGACTTCAAAAGGTTTATAGGCTATGAGGGATCTATGGAACCACAAGGAGAGTTAAGGTATGTTGAATACCAAGAAAAGGACTACGAGGGGCTTCTTTTGGAAAAAAGCACAAGCATAAAGGTATCAAGAAAAAGTCTTGATGTGTTGCAGAGGGCTATAGAAGTTCAAAAGGCACAGTACTATCCAAGCCTTGAAGCCTTTGCCACCTATCAGGGAAATACTGCAAAAGTGGAAAACAGCGAAAAGATGTTGGATGGCTATACCTTTGGGATTAGGCTCAATTACAGGATCTTTGATGGCTTTTTACGTGAGGCTACCATAGCGCAGGCAAAGATAGACCTGTTAAAACAAGTGGAGAGTTTAAAGGATGTGGAAAGAGGTCAAAGGGCAGAACTGTCAAAGGTATTACTTGATATTAAGTCCATAAGAGAGCAGATAAGGGCGGCGGAGCTTAACTTGGAGGCATCAAAGGAAGCTCTAAGGCTATCTACCGAAAGGTACAAGTACGGCATAGCCACACAACTTGAGGTTTTGGAGGCAGCAAGCAATTACAACAACGCTTTAAAGAACTACTATTACCTTTTGTACCTTTACAATACAGCTATAGCAAAGCTTGAAAGGCTTACACAATGAAGGCAAAGGATAGGATAATCCAATCGGCGAAGGAGCTTTTTGCCAAAAAGGGATACAACCACACCTCGGTGGAAGATATAGTAAAGCATGCAGGCTTTTCTAAGGGAGCTTTTTATTTCTACTTCAAAGGCAAGGACCAGCTTATGGAAGAGCTTATAAATCAGATGGCTCAGAGGACAAAGGATATTATGAAAAAGTGGCTTGAAAAGGACCTCTCTGCGGAAGAGACCATAAGGGGGCACATAAAAGAGTTTTTAAAAGAATGCTACCAAGACAGGCACATCGCCTATGTTTTTTTCTTTGAGCTTTTGTGTAATAAAGAGGAGTTCAGGAGGCTTCACCAAAAGCATATGGTAGATATCCTTTCATTACTGGGCAGAATGGTAAGGAAGGGCTACGAAAGGCAAGAGTTTTTATGTGGAAATGAGGAAGAGGTGATTAATTTAATGGTGGGTTATATGAGGCTTTTGTATATGGAAAAGCTTCTTTTGAGACAGGTGCCCGTTGAAGAAATAATACAAGAGGCGCAAAAGGGATTGGATATTCTATTTAGGGGGTTGAAATGTGGTGGATAGCTTTGCTTTTAACCTTTGGCCTTTCCTTTTCTTTAGGACTTGAGGACCTTATAAACTCCGCCTTGGAGAGAAATCCGCAAATATTGTCAAAAAGGTATGCCTTGAGGGCTTCTCAACTAAGCCTAAGGGCAGATCAACAGCTGTACTTTCCAGAAGTCATAGGAGGCTACAAACTCTCCTTTCAATCTCAAAAACAATCCATAAGCTTTTTAAATATACAGGTGGAAAGCTCCAAAAGAAGTTATCAAAGCTTTCAGGTGGGTGTAAGACAGCTTCTTTATGATGGCGGTCTAAGGGGGAGTAAGGTAAGCATAAGCAAAAGCCTTGTAAGTATATCGGGAAAAGACTTACAGGAAAATATCCTTGAGATAAAGCTTGAGGTAATAAGGGCTTATCTTTCTGTCCTTTCCGCCTTGGAGCTTTTGGAGGTGGTCAAAAAGCAAAAAGAGGCCATAGGCGAAGACTTAGCAAGGAGGCAAGCCTTTTACAGAGAGGGCTTGGTAGCCATAACAGATGTTTTGCAAGCACAGGTTAAACTGGCGGAGGTAGAAAGGGACCTAAGACAGGCAGAAGGAAACTACCGCATAGCCATTGCCAACCTATCAAGGCTAACGGGTATAGAGGAGGAAAAACTACAAAACCTTAAGCCTGTGGATAAAAAGGTGGATATCCAAAGCCCGGAGGCTCTTATTCAAAGAGCTTTGGAAAATAGACCCCTATTGGAAATAGCAAGGGAGAGGATAAAAATACAAAAACACCAAAGACAGATAGAGCTTTCCAACTTTTATCCCAAGGTTTTTATAGAAGCCTTTTATAACTATTCAGACCAAAACACTCAAATATCCCCAAAGGGCTTTTTTACCGTTAGCGGTGGTGTAAACTTTAGCTTTCAATCCTTGAGTAGTTATTACAGGGCTCTATCCTTTGTGGAGGAAGAAAGGAAAGCAAAGGAGGAGATGAGAAACCTTGAAGAAGGGATCCTTTTAAGTGTAAAGTCCGCCTATGAGAAGCTTCTTACCGCAAGAGACAATCTAAGGGTTGCGGAAGAATCTTTAAAACTTGCAGAGGAGTTTTACAGGTTATCTTTGGAGCAATACAAAAACCAGATAATAAGCGGAACAGACCTACTCCAGGCAGAGGCAAGCCTTACTCAGGCAAGGAAGGCAAAGGTGATAGCCTATTATGAACTTCTAAAAAGCTACTACGAGCTTCTTAGGGAGATAGGAGACCTATGAAAAGGCTGGGGATCACTGTTATTTTGATATTGCTTTTGATACTCTCCTTTTTGTCCTTTCGGTGGATAAAGCACCGTATGGATTACGCCATAAGCGATGCAGTTTTTGTTAAATCGGACAGTATGGCTAACTTGGCTTTTGAAGTTAGCGGTAAAGTGGTGGAAATCTATAAGGACATGGGCGATAAGGTAAAAAGGGGGGAGCTTTTGGCAAAGCTTGAAGACAAAGATTACAAGCTTATGGTAAAAGCCCTTGAAGACAGGATAAAGGCTATAGAAGAGGAGGTAAAGGCTTTAAGGGTTCAAAGGGAAAAGCTCTCAAAGCAGTTGGATTACAGGGTGGGTGCCCTTGGGGATTCTGTTATGGAGCTAAAGGAAAGAGAAAGGGCTATGGAAAGCCAAAAGCAGGAGTTAAATATACAGCTTCAGCAGGTGGAAAGGGACAGGGAAAGGCTCAAAAGACTTTTGGAGGAAGGGCTTATACCAAGGCAAAGATATGAGGAGATAGACACTCAGTATAAAAGCCTTTTGGCAAGGTTGCAATCTATGGAAGCAAACCTAAAAGAGATCAACATAGCTATCCTTAGGGCACAAAAGGAATACCGTATAGCAGACGCAGAAAAGCTTAGCCTTGTAGAGCTTGATAGAAGGATAGGGTCCATAGAAAAGCAAAAGGAGGAATTACTTTCTCAGCTTGAAAAGGCAAAGCTTGACCTTGAAAGGACTAACCTTTATAGTCCCTTTGAGGGCTTTGTGGCAAAAAGGTTTGTGAGCGTGGGAGATACGGTAAAAGCAGGTCAGCCCGCCTTTAGTGTTATGAAGGATTCTTCTATGTACGTGGAGGTCCTTCTTGAAGAGACAAAGCTAAGAGGAATAAAGGTGGGTTCAAAGGCATACATAAGATTGGATGCCTATCCAAAAGAGGCTTTTGAAGGTGTGGTAGAAGAGATAAGCCCAGCCTCTGCGGCTACCTTTGCCCTTGTGCCACGGGACGTATCCGCCGGTGAATTTACAAAGGTGGTTCAAAGGATACCTGTAAAGATAAAGATTATAAAGGGAGATCTAAGCCTTTTGAGGGTTGGTATGGGTGGAAGGGTGGAGATAAAAAGGCAATGAAGCCTTTTCATGAAACCTTAACATCCCTTGAAAGGGTTATCTTGACCTTTTCCCTTATGGTGGGTGTCTTTATGGCCATACTGGATACTACCATAGTGGACATAGTGGTGCCAAAGATGATGGCTCCACTTTCTACAGACCTTTATGGAGTCCAATGGGTTATAACCGCCTACATGACCGCCGCAGCAAGCTCCATCCTTTTGGTGGAATGGCTTGAAGGTATAATGGGCTTAAAGAGTGTTTTTCTTTTGGGGCTTTTCTTATTTACCACTTCTTCCTTTTTCTGCGGTCAGGCACAGTCTTTGGAGTGGATGATCGCTTCAAGGACGGTTCAGGGCTTTGGTGAGTCCCTTATAGTGGTAAGTGCGGAGGCTTTGCTTTTTTCTGCCTATGCTCCCGAAAAGAGGGGGCTTGCTATGGGTATATACGGCTTGGGAGTAAGCTTTGCACCAGCTTTGGGACCCACCTTAGGAGGTTGGATAACAGAGCATATAGATTGGCGCTGGATCTTTTATATAAACTTACCTATAGGTATATTCAACTTTACTTTGGCTTTTTTCTTTTTAAAGGACTATAAACCAGTCTACAGGATAAGGTTAAATTTTATCTCTTACTTTTTTCTAACAATTGCCACCGTGAGCCTTTTGATAGTTTTGTCAAGGGGGCAGAAAGAAGGTTGGTTTAGTAGTGATTTTATATTTTACCTGTCCCTTATTTCTCTTTTCTCCTTTTTACTTTTTTCCCTTTCTGAGCTTCTTTCCAAAAATAGACTTGTGGATGTCTCAATATTTAGAATAAAGGAGTTTGTTATAGCCTTTTGGGTTTACTGCTTTGTATTGGGTTTTTCCATGTATCAAGTTTTTTACTTAATTCCCTTATACTTTGAAAAGCTAAAGGGTTATACTACCCTTCAGGCAGGGCTTGCCATACTTCCTATGGCTTTGACCATCGGCTTTTTATCCCTTGTGGCG
>JBKBRK010000035.1:0-13433 GCA_046292245.1 Aquificaceae bacterium | reverse complement strand
GTAATGCCTGGGGACAATGTGGAGATAGAGGTGGAGCTTGTGAAGCCTGTGGCTATGGAGGAGCAGCTTAGGTTTGCTATAAGGGAAGGTGGAAGGACTGTTGGTGCTGGTGTGGTTACCAAAATCCTTGAGTGAGGTGTAAAAGATGGAGCAAGAACTGATAAGGATAAAACTTAGGTCTTATGACCACAGGCTTCTTGACCAGTATGTGAAGCAGATAGTGGATACGGTAAAGAGAACCGGTGGTGTGGTCAAGGGGCCTATTCCCCTTCCCGTGCGTAAAAGAAGATGGATAGTGCTTAGGTCTCCACATAAGTTTGACCAATCAAGGGAACACTTTGAGATAAGAGAGCATAGAAGGGTCATAGACATAACAAGGGCAACCTCTCAGACCATAGAGTCTTTGAGGGACTTAGCTTTGCCCGCAGGAGTTGATGTAGAGCTTATTATTGGGAGATAGCCATGGCTATAGGTCTTATAGGTAAAAAGGCGGGAATGGTTAGGGTTTTTCTAAGGGATGGTACGGCGGTGCCCGCAACCCTCATAGAGGTAAAACCCAACTATATAACCGCCATAAGGACAAAGGAAAAGGATGGTTATACTGCCCTGCAGGTGGGAGCTTTCGAGGACAAGGAGAAGCATCTCACAAAGCCAGAGTTAGGGCATCTTAAAAAGTGTGGAAAGGTCTTAAGGGTACTCAAAGAGTTTAGAGTTGATTCTGTGGAAGGCTTTGAAGTGGGTCAAGAGTTAAAGGTAGATAGCCTGTTCCAGCCGGGCGACCTTGTAGACGTGGTTGGAAAGAGCAAAGGAAGAGGCTTTGCGGGCACTATGAAAAGGTGGGACTTTGGAGGATTTCCCAAATCTCACGGACATAGGTACCATCGTGCGGTGGGTTCCATAGGAAACAGGTCCGACCCAGGTAGAGTATGGAAAAGTAAAAGGATGGCAGGACACTGGGGTAATGAACCTATAAGGGTGCAATCTCTGTTGGTTTTGGATGTCCTGCCAGAAAAGAATGCCCTATTGGTAAAAGGGTCTGTGCCCGGTGCCAACGGTGGCATCCTTTTCATAGAGAAAAGCAGGATAGCCTATAGGAAATCCCAAAGGCTTAAACTCAACAGGATAAAGCCAACGGTGGAAAACCTCATCAAAGGGGTGGCAGGAAATGAAGGTGCTTGATGTGAAGTTAAAAGAGGAAGTTTTTGGAGTAGAACCCAAAAAGCATGTGCTGTGGGAAGTGGTAAAGTGGCAACTTGCCAGTAGAAGGCAAGGAACCCACAGCGCAAAAACAAGGGGTGAATTAGCCTACAGCGGCAGGAAGCTTTTGCCTCAAAAGGGCACAGGCAACGCCAGGCACGGAGACAGAGGAGCCAACATCTTTGTGGGTGGTGGAGTAGCCCATGGGCCAAAGCCCAGAGATTACTACTACCCACTTCCAAAAAAGGTTAGGAAACTTGGGCTTAAGATGGCTTTAAGTTTAAAAGCCAAGGAGAACAACCTTATTGTGGTAGATGGGATAAACCTTGGAGATGTGCCAAAGACAAAGAAAGCCCTGGAAGTTCTCAAAGAGCTTGGTATAGACAAGCAAAAGGTGTTGATAGTGCTTCCAGAAAAGGATGAGATAACATACAAGTCCTTTAGGAACCTACCTACGGTTAGTGTTTTGCCAGTGGAGGGCTTGAACGTTTATTCCATTCTTTGGGCTGATAAGCTTCTGATTACCCAAAGTGCCCTTGAAAAAGTTTATGAGAGGTTGGCATCATGAAAAGGCCTGAGGAGATCATAATAAGACCCATAATTACGGAAAAAGCCAATAGGTTAATGGAAGACCACAAAAAATATACCTTTGAGGTAGCCTTAGATGCCACAAAACACGAGATAAAGCATGCCATAGAAAAACTTTTTGGGGTGAAGGTTCTAAAGGTCAATACCATGATAGTAAAGCCCAAAAAGAAGAGGGTGATAGGCAAGTTTAGAAGGTATGGCTACACAAGGGCTTACAAAAAGGCAGTAGTGACCATACCTATGGATAAAGAAATAGACCTTACAGGAGTGTGAAGATGGGTGTAAGGAAGTTAAAACCTGTAACCAACGGCCAAAGGCATGCAATACTTTATGACTTTTCCGAGATAACCAAAAAAGAACCAGAAAAATCTTTGATTGTATACCACCATAGGGCAAAGGGCAGGTCAAGGCAACAGGGAAAGATTACCTCAAGGGGTAGAGGCGGTGGCAACAAAAGGCGCTATAGATTGATAGATTTCAAAAGGGATAAAAGCCTTGTGCCCGCAAAGGTGGTTGCCATAGAGTACGACCCAAACAGGTCTGCCCGTATAGCCCTGCTTCATTACGCAGATGGAGAAAAGAGGTATATACTCTGGCCAGATGGACTGAATGTGGGAGACACGGTTATATCCATATCCTACGAAGATGCAGAAGCCGGTAAAGAGCTACCAGAGATAAAGGTAGGAAACGCTTTACCTCTCAAATACATACCCGTTGGTACCATAGTTCATAACGTGGAACTACATCCCGGAAAGGGCGGTCAAATGGCAAGGGCTGCAGGTATGTCTGCTCAGATACTGGGTAAGGTGGGTGATTATGTGCAGTTGAGGACGCCCTCGGGGGAAATAAGGCTTGTGCATCAAAGGTGTATAGCAACCGTCGGCGCCGTAGGACTTGCAGAGCACGAGCTTGTAAAGTATGGGAAGGCTGGTAGATACAGGTGGCTTGGCTGGAGACCAAAATCAAGGGGAACTGCCATGAACCCCGTAGACCACCCCCATGGTGGTGGTGAAGGTAAGACAAAGGGTAAACATCCCGAATCCCCTTGGGGATGGAAGACAAAGGGCTACAAGACAAGGAGAGGCAAGAAGTATTCGGATAAGTTTATCCTTGTAAGTAGGAAGGGCAAACCTCTCAAAGGAGGTACAAAGTAATGGGCTTTAAAGGCGCTTGGAACAAAAGAAATAAGCTAATTGATGATTTGGATAGCTTCCTAAGGCTTTACAAGAGGACTCAAAGGATATACAAAAGGGTCCGCAAGGTGCAACACACTCCAGAGCTTTATCAAAGGGCCCTTGAAAAGTATCAACAGGTATGGGACGATTACAGAAAGATAGTCAATAAAAAGGCTTGGGTAGACCCTAAGCTCTGGGCTACCATAAGAAAGATGAACCAAACGGGTGATAGAAAGGTTATCAAGACCTACAGCAGGGATACCACTATAATACCCGAATTTGTAGGGCATACCATTGCGGTGCATAACGGTAAAACCTTTGTGCCTGTTTATATAACCTCCGATATGGTAGGACATAAGCTGGGTGAGTTTGCCCCTACAAGGACCTTTAAGGGCCACCCGGAGAAGTCCGCAAAGGTTACAAAGAAAAAGTGAGGTGGTTAAGATGGAAGCAAGGGCAATATTAAGATATGCAAAGGTTTCTCCTATAAAAGCAAGGCAGATTCTGAGAATTATAAGTGGTATGAAGGCAGGCGATGCCCTTTACCAAATAAGGTTTATCCCCAAAAGGTCTGCCCGCATAATAGAAAGTGTTTTGAGGAGCGCCTTGGCTAACGCAGAGCAGAAAGGTTTGGACCTTGATAAACTTTACATAAAGACAGCCGTTGCCGACGAAGGTCCCATGTACAAAAAGTGGTTCCCAAGGGCCCACGGAAGGGCTACCATGATACGCAAAAGAACCTCTCACATAACCATAGTGCTCCACGAGAAGGAGGAAGGATAATGGGTCAAAAGACACATCCCATAGGTTTTAGAATAGGGGTTATAAGGGATTGGAATTCCAAGTGGTTTGCCAACAAAAGGGATTATACCCAGCTGCTTCATGAAGACCTAAGGGTAAAGGATTATATAAAGAAAAGGTATGCCTCCGCCGGTATATCAAAGATAGCCGTTGAGAGGATGGCCGATAAGGTCAAGATTAGGATTCTCTCCGCAAGGCCCGGTATTATCATAGGAAGAAAAGGTGCAGAAGTGGAACAGTTGAAAAAGGACATAGAATATCTAACCGGGGGTAAGGATGTGGTTATAACCGTGGATGAAGTAAGGGTGCCTGAATTGGACGCCCAGCTTGTGGCGGAAGAAATAGCCATGCAGATAGAAAGAAGGGTATCCCACAGAAGGGCTATGAAGAGGGCTATAGACAACGCCTTTAAGGCAGGTGCAAGGGGGGTAAAGGTGCAAGTAAAGGGTCGTATAGGAGGTGCGGAGCTGGCAAGGGCAGAGTGGTTTTTGGTGGGAAGGATGCCCCTACAAACTTTAAGGGCAGATATAGACTATGGCTTTGCAGAAGCCCATACCAAATACGGTGTTTTGAGCGTAAAGGTGTGGATATACAAGGGAGATATTCTAAAGGGTGGTAAAGAGGAGATCATCAAAAAGATAGAGGAAGACCTCAAGAAGGCTTCAAAGGAGGTATAAACCATGTCCTTTTTGGGTCCAAAGAAGACAAAGTTTAGGAAATCTCAAAGGGGTACTCTAAAGGGTAAGGCCTTTAGAGGTAATAAGGTTTCCTTTGGTGAGTATGGAATCCAAGCCCTTGAATCTTGTTGGCTAACTCAAAGGCAGATAGAATCAGGAAGAATAGCCTTGGTAAGGGCTTTAAGAAAGGGGGCAAAAGTTTGGATTCAGGTGTTCCCCGACAAGCCCTACACCAAAAAGCCCAATGAAGTAAGGATGGGCGGTGGAAAGGGAGACCCAGAGGGCTTTGTGGCGGTGGTAAAACCCGGAAAAATACTTTATGAGTTCTCTGGAGTTCCCGAAGAGGTGGCAGAACAAGCCCATAAGCTTGTGGACGCCAAGCTTCCTATAAAGACAAGGCTTGTAAAGGCAGGAGGCTTCAAGACATGAAGGCAAAGGACTTAAGAAAGCTTAGCATAAAAGACCTTTTAAAGAGGGAAGAAGAGCTAAGAAGAGATCTTTTGAGGCTAAGGTTTAAGAAAAAGATAGAAGGGCTTCCCAACCCTATGGAAAAGAGAAACAAAAGAAGAGACTTGGCACGGGTTTTAACCATAATCAGAGAAAAACATCTGAGAGGTGAGGAATGATGAAAAAGCCTTGGCATTTAAAAAGGAAAGAATTGGTGGGAATTGTGGTAAGCGACAAAATGGACAAAACGGTGGTTGTAAAGGTGGACAGAAGGGAGGCACATCCCTTATACAAAAAGCACATAATTAAAAGCAAAAAGTACCACGCTCACGATCCCAACGAAGAATGTAGAGTGGGGGACCTTGTGGTAATAAGAGAAACAAGACCCCTCTCTAAAACAAAGAGATGGGTCGTAGTCAAGATACTTCAAAGGGCAAAATCCCCAGAGGAAGCAATGCAAAAATAAAATATCCTTATGCTTCCTCTTCTTTTTTTTCTTTTCTACACTTCTTTTTCTTTTGGAGCAGAGATATTCTCTCAAAGCCTTGAGCGGTTGCCCGATGGCACCTTTAAAGGGGAAGGGAACGTAGAAGCCTACTATAAGGATTACTACATAAAAGCAGACCTTATTACCTACGACCCTGAAAAGAGAATAGTTTATGCCAAGGGAAAGGTTTATATAAGGTCTCTTGATGGACTTTTTGAAGTAAAGGGAGAGGAGGCCCTTTTGGACCTTGAAAGGGATGTGGGCTACTTTTTAGAAGCGGAAGGGAGCTTCAAAAGGTTTAACTTTACCGCCAAAAGGGTGGATAAGGAGGGGGAAAACTACACGGTACAAGAAGGTTCAATTACCACGTGCCCTCCCGATAGAAGGGAGATGAAGGTTTGCTTCTCAAGGGCAGACATATCCGATAAATATACTGTAAGCTACAATAACACCCTTAGATTCTTCAACATACCTATAGCCTATCTTCCCTTTACCGTGTTTCCCGTTGGGGAAAGAAGGTCTGGGCTTTTGCCTCCCATGATAGGCTCTAACACCTACAATACCTTTATGTACCAACAACCCGTATACTGGGCTATATCTCCCGATAAGGATACCACATTAACCTTTGATATAAGGGATAAACAAGCCAAAGGTATTTCCCTTGAGTACCGCCAATCTTTAAAGAAAGAGTTAGACATCTTTGGCTTTATATCCCTTTACAAAGAACCAAAACCACCAGGCAAATGGTGGGAGGGCAGAGACCTAAACACCCTTAGAGAAAACCGCTACAGACTGAAGCTGAACCTTGACCTTGACAACTTGAAAGCGGGCGTTGATCTAATATCAGACCCTTACTTTATGCAGGATATTTATTTTACTACCAAAGAGAGAACAGTCCCTTACCTTTCCTCTTACCTAAGCTACCGTAAGGAAAGGGACTTCTACTTATTTACCTTTGATGTGCGCCGCTTTTACGATACAACCTCTCCCAACAATAAAAAAACCCTCCAAAGGATTCCAGAGATAGGCTTTTACTTGAGGGAGATAAGCCTTTTAGATTTCCTATACTTCAACCTTACCACTGCCTACACCAACTTTTATAGGCAGGAAGGTCTAAGGGCGCACCGAATGGTGTTTTTTCCAGAAATATCCATACCTAAAAGGCTTTTGGGCTTTAACCTTTTATCCACCATAACCTTTGAAAACCTCCTTTATATAGACCCAAAGGGCGGAGATTTCAAAAATCCCTCTATCTATAACTCTGTAAGGTACGTGGAAAGGGTGCCCTACCCTTTTAGCTTTAATCTGGGAAATTTTAAAACGAACAACTTGGCAGAAGTTTCTTACTCCTACAGACCCAAAAGCCACCAAAACCCAAGGTTTGATCCTCTTGACCAGCTAAACAAAGAAAGCCTCTTATCTTATAGGCTAAGAAGCCTTGGATATTATGGAGAAAGGCTTCTTTACAACCTGTTTTTGGAGGGTGGTTATAACTACTTGGGAACCTTTAACTATCTTGGTGAGGAGGTAAAGGAAAGTTTTATGCCAATTAGAAGCCTTTTACAAGTATATCCCTTTGAAGGTCTTAGCCTTTCCTCTGATAGCATCTACGACGTAGTTAAGGGGCAGTTATTGAGAAATGTAGGATCTCTTGGCTTTATCTCCAGATGGGGAAGTTTAAATGTAGGTAGGACCTTTGAAAAAAGCTATCAAGGTAAAAAACTAAACGACCAGTATAGTTTTAACTTTTCTACCCAGTACCTGTCTGCCAAACTATCCTTTAGCTTGATAAGGGACAGCATTACCAACAAAGACCTACAAAGACAGATAAACCTTGATTATGGCGGAGCTTGTTGGAGTTTAGGCTTGATGTTTAGAGACCTTTACGATGGTACAAGGCATAAATACATTAAAGAGGTCTTTCTGGCTTTTAACCTCTTTGATCTTCAAAGGCTCACAGTACCTCTGAAAAGGTAATAAGATCCTTTAGCCTTTTGCTTTGTGCTTTTATATCCTTTGCCCCAAACACACCAGAGCCCACCACCAATATATCCGCACCAGCCCTTGACACCTCTTGAATGTTTTCCTCCTTTATACCGCCGTCTATCTCTATAAGTATGTTTGGATTTATCCTATCAACCATAGCCCTTAGCTCCCTTAGCCTTTGGAGAGACCTTTCTATAAACCTTTGACCTCCAAAACCCGGGTTTACGGACATTAAAAGTACAAAGTCTACATAATGAAGAGCTTCTTCCAAAACCCTCAGGGAAGTACCCGGATTTATCACAACTCCCGCCTTTGCTCCAAGGCTTTTGATTAAATCCAAGGTTCGGTGTATGTGAGGGGTGTTTTCTACATGGACGCTAACCATATCGGCTCCTGCCTTTATAAAATCGGGAATATACCTATCGGGGTTTTCTATCATAAGATGGGCGTCCAAGGGCAAAGAACAATGCCTTTTAATGCTTTCCAAAAGAACAGGTCCAAAGGTTATGTTAGGGACAAAATGTCCATCCATCACATCAAAGTGGATGATGTCAGCACCACCCTCTACGCATGCCTGTATCTGCTCTCCAAGCTTCCAAAAGTCCGCAGATAGTATAGAAGGAGCCAAAAACTTCATTCTGCTTCCTCTTCTACCCTGATAAGCACGGGTTTTCCTACCACTACAGGAAGGCTTATTATCTTTTCCATTGCCCTTTGCATACTTCTTTCGTAGGCTTTGTGGGTCAATATGACAAGGGGGATTATTCCTTGCCCTTCTTTGCCCGCCAACCTGCACACCTTTTCCTTTTGAAGCACGCTGGCTATGCTTATGTTTTCTTCTGCCAAAACTTGAGCTATACTTGCAAGCACGCCAGGTCTATCGGGTACATCAAACCTAAGGTAATACCTGCTATAAAAGTTATCGGTAATGTTCAATTCTCTACTTTCCCACCTTACCCTTTGCTTACAAGAAAAACCATAAGCTATGACCCTTGCTATATCCACAAGGTCTGATACCACCGCCGAAGCGGTTGGATGTGCCCCAGCACCTCTACCGTAAAACATGGTTTTGCCCACAAAATCACCCTCTACCAGTATGGCGTTAAACACATAGGAAACCTTAGCAAGGGGGTCCTCTTCTGGAAGAAAGGTGGGATGTACCCTAATTTCCAGCTGATCTTCTCTTTTTTTGGCTATTGCCAAAAGCTTAAGGATATATCCGAGCTCCTTACCAAGCTCCACATCCAAAAGGTCTATATCCCTTATGCCCTCCACATATACTTTATCAAAGGGAAAATAATTTCCAAAGGCTATGTAGGAAAGTATGGCTATCTTGTGGGCAGAGTCCCAACCATCAATATCAAGGCTTGGGTCTGCTTCCGCATATCCCTTTTTTTGGGCTTCCCTTAAAGCGGTGTTAAAATCCACATCCTCTTGGAACATCCTTGTAAGTATGTAATTGGTGGTGCCGTTAAGTATGCCATAGACAGACTTTATATTATTACCCACCAAACACTCCCTTACCGCCTTAACTATTGGAATACCACCACCCACAGAAGCCTCAAATCCTATGCACAATTCTTTTTCCTCTGCTAATTTAAAGAGTTCCGTTCCCTCTTCTGCTAAAAGGTGTTTATTGGCAGTAACTACATGCTTTCCTCTTTGAAGGGCTTCTTTTATAAGCTCCTTTGCAAAGCCTTTGCCTCCCACCAACTCTACCAATATGTGAGAGTTTTCTATAACTTCTCTGTAGTCGGTGGTCCTAAGGTCCTCTGGCACATGAAAGGCTCTTTCTTTTTCCCAATCCTTGTCTGCCACCTTTGAAAGCTCAAGCTCTATGCCAGTTTTTTTGGCTATAACCTCTTTGTTTTTTAAAAGAAGCTCCACCACACCAGTGCCTACAACGCCGCAACCTACTATACCTACTTTTATTTTCAATGCTTACCTCCATGGTTTGTTCTATAGGGTACTGGTATGTATTGTACTGAAGGTACCTGTGATCCCATGGGCTGTGGGAAAAATTCCATAAGTTGGTAAACCTCCTCGGGCACCTCGGTACTTACCTTTAAACCAAGATTTTTTAAATATTCTACGGTAAGGGGATAGTCGTGGGTGTATTTGCCGGTAGCCAACTCTTCCGCTACGGCTTGAGCCCTTTCCTTTTCCATGTTGTTTTCTGTAAGAAGCCACACCAAGTAATTCTTCATTTGTTCTATTGCCTTTTGGGCTATGTCCGCCAATATTAGAGTCTGATCTTCTATATCCTTTATGTCTTTCTTTTCCAAAACCTTAAGGATGGAAGCCGCGGGCATTTGCCCTATTTGGGGGTCCACAGGACCAAGCACTCCATTGGGGTCTATTATGATCTCGTCCGCCGCCAAGGCAAGAAGTGTTCCTCCAGACATGGCATAGTGGGGTATGATGATCCTAACAGGGCCTTTGTGTCTTACAAGGGCGTTGGCTATCTGGGTGGCTGCGAGGGCTAAACCTCCAGGAGTATGAACGATCAAATCTATGGGCATATCAGGTGGTGTCATCCTTATAGCCCTTAGTACCTGTTCCGAATCCTCTATGTTTATGTACCTAAAAAGGGGAATTCCCAAAAATCCAAGGCTTTCTTGTCTGTGGATAAGGGTTATAACCCTGCTACCCCTTTTTCTTTCAAGCTCTCTTATCAGGCCTTCCCTTGCCTTTGAAAGTATGTATCTCCTCCATAGGGGCATTAGGATAAAGAGAATTAGGAATAAAAACCAAAGGTAGCTAAAAAGGTAAGGCCAGGGGCTTATGTCCATAGTAAATTATTTTAATCATACTCGGGGTGTAAAATTAACTTATAATCTTTACCATGGAAAAAAGGATTAAAACACCTCTTACCGACGAGGTTATAGAAGACCTAAGGGCGGGCGATAAGGTTCTTATTACTGGATACATCTATACTGCCAGGGATGCAGCCCACAAGAGGATGGTAGAAGCCCTTCAAAAAGATGAGCCCTTGCCCATTGATGTGAAAGGTCAAGTTATATACTATGTGGGACCAACTCCACCAAAACCCGGTCAAGTTATAGGTTCCGCCGGACCAACCACTTCTATAAGAATGGATAAGTACGTGGAGGAACTTCTTAAGCTGGGGCTAAAAGGTATGATAGGAAAGGGTTATAGGTCTCCTCAGGTGAGAGAGCTTTTGAAAAGGTATAAGGCTGTGTATTTTGCTGCGGTTGGTGGTGTGGCAGTGCTGCTTTCCAAATGTATTAAATCTTCGGAGATAGTTGCCTACGAAGATCTTGGAACAGAAGCCATAAGAAGGCTATATGTAGAAGATTTTCCGGTGATAGTAGCCAATGATATATACGGCGGAGATATCTTTGAAGAGGGCAGGAAAAGTTTTGCACGGATAGATATATAAATGTGGCAAGAACTTATTGCAACAGGTTTTTACCTTGGTAGGTTTAAATATGCCCCAGGAACCATAGGTACCCTTTTGGGTATACCCTTAGCTTATCTCCTTATCCATAAATGGTGGTTAACCCTTATTTTGGGCGTAGGGCTTTATCTTTTGGCAGTATGGTCTGCGGGTTATATGGTGGAGCTGACAAAGGAAAAGGACCCAGAGGAAGTGGTCATAGATGAGATTGTAGGCTACTTTTTTGCCTTTCTTTTCGTGGAGCCCATTTTAAAATCCTTGTTAATAGGCTTTGTAGTATTTAGAGTTCTTGATATACTTAAGCCCCATCCTATAAAGCTCTTTGAAAAGTTGCCCAAAGGCCATGGCGTTGTTGCAGACGATGTAGTGGCAGGAATAATGAGCTCCTTCATACTTTACTTTCTTTTTGGTTGAATATATTCTACCTTATGGATTTAATAAAGGGCTTTTTTCATAACTTTTACTACTACACCGTAGATATCCTTCCCTATTTCCTTATGGCAGTTTTAATTACTTCCATATTTCAGGGCTTTACAAAGCTTAGTTGGTTAAAAGCCTTGCTGAAGAAGGAAAAAACTGCCCCCATATATACGGGTTTTTTGGGTGGGCTTTTGCCCCTGTGCTCCTGTTCCATGCTGCCCGTAGCAAACCTTATAAACAGCCTGTCAAAAAACTACGCCCCAGTTATTTCTTTTCTAATAATCGCTCCTGTGATATCTCCTGTAACCCTTTTGCTTACCTATGGCTACTTTGGCTTAACTATGACCTTGGCAAGGTTGATAGGTACTTTTTTCTTTGCCTTCCTCTTTGCCTATCTGATAGGCATCCTTTTTAAAAAACCTAAGGGGATACCTTTGCTTATGGGCGCTTCCCAGCAAGAAGAGGGTATAAGGCTTTTTTTTTACTATGTAAAGGATAATCTTTTCGGTATAGGCAAGTATCTCCTTTTAGGTATATTTATAGCATCTCTTATAAAAACCTTCTTTCCTGTAGAGTTGGTAAAATCCATAGCGGGAAGTCTTGTCTCCTATCCTCTTATGTCCTTGGTAGCCATTCCTGTTTATGTTTGTTCTGGTGAAGAGGTGCCCATAGCCAAAGCATTAAGGGATATAGGCTTTACTTCTGGGAATGCTCTTGTTTTTATGCTTAGCGGCACTGGTGTATGTATTCCTACCATCATAGCAACTTTAAAGTTTCTTCCAAAGGGCTTGGTTCTTTTTTACCTTATCTTTTGGTTCCTGTTTTCTATGATTATGGGAGTCATCTATGATTTTATCCTGTGGAATTTTTTGGTATAATTGGGTGTATTTTTATGTTGGCTCATTAGTATACGCCCCTACAGGTAAATTTTATAATTGTGCCCACAGGCTAATAGCCTCAAAGCCTTAAAAGGTTTTTTACAAAATAGAGAAGGAAAAGGAGCAAAAGAGGGGAAAGGTCTAAACCACCTACCGGTGGGAGTATTCTCCTAAAAGGCTCAAGCAGTGGCGAGACCAATCTATCAAGATGGTAATAAAACCTACTTTCCCTTACTTGGGGTATCCAAGAGCCTATGGCGTGTAAAAAAACAAGAAGTATAAGCAGGTTTATAAGTAAAGAAAGGATACCCTTTATCATTCTACAAATTCAAGGATAGCCAATTCACAACCATCACCTATTCTTCTGTCGGGAAGCTTTATTATCCTAATATATCCACCCTTCCTGCTTTCAAACCTTGGAGCTATCTCTTCAAAAAGCTTTTTAATAACCCTTCTATCGGGCAAAAGGGCGAGGGCTCTTCTACGGGATGCCAAATCTCCTTTTTTGCCGAGTTCTACAAGCCTTTCTATAAAAGCCCTCAAAGCTTTTGCCCTTTGCAAAGAGGTTTCTATCCTTTCTTCCATTATAAAGGCTCTTGCCAAGGACCTGTAGAGGGCAAGCCTCTGCTCCTTTGTTCTGTCAAAGTGTTTTTTCTTTACCCTGTGTCTCATAATCTACCTCCTACTCTCTATATCCATTCCCAAGTAAAGTCCTATCTGTTTTAGGGCTTCCTTTATTTCGTTTATAGCCTTTCTACCTATATTCTTTGTGCTTTTTAGGTCTTCCTCGGTAAGCCTTACCAGGTCCCCTATGGTGGTTATACCCATCCTTTTTATAGAGTTAAGAGCCCTCTGAGATACGTCCAACTCCTCTATGGGAAGGCTCAACTTTTCTACGAATTCGTCAACAACATCCGCAGATACTTCTTCTATCATGGGCGCTTCAAAGGAGATATTCTCAAGGGCTTCAAAGTTTTTGGTTATTAATTGGACGGCTTCCTTTATAACATCGTCGGGAGTCTTTGTGCCATCGGTGTGTATCTCCATTATAAGCCTGTCATAGTCGCTTCTTTTACCAACTCTTGTCTTCTCAACCCTAAAGGCAACTTGGCGCACAGGGGAAAAGTCTGCATCAACCAGTATCCAACCAGCTTCTCCAATAACCTCCATCTCCTCGGTGGGCACATAGCCAAACCCCTTTTCAATCCTGATCTCCATGTTTATCTCCTTATTGAAATCTGTTATAGTTAATATCCTCTGTTCTGGGTTTACAATTTCCACGTTCGGCGGAAGGCTTATATCCTTGGCATATACCACTCCTTCGCCCTTTTTCTTAAGGTAAAGTACTTCTACGTC
>JBKBRK010000034.1:0-14090 GCA_046292245.1 Aquificaceae bacterium | reverse complement strand
TTATGTAGTTGGCTATTATAAATTCCTCGCGGGCAAGCCCTACGCCGTCGTTGGGGATGGAGGAATAGACAAAGGCAGACTCTGGGTTTCCCACGTTCATCATTATCTTTGTGTGGGTTTTTGGTAGGTTTTCAAGGTTTATCTCTTGCACCTCATAGGGCACAAGCCCCTCATAAACGTAGCCTATCTCTCCCTCGGCGCAGGAAAGGGTTATCTCCATGCCAGTTTTTAGTATCTCTGTGGCTTTGTGGGTTCCCACTATTGCGGGTATGCCAAGCTCCCTTGCCACTATGGCGGCGTGGGCTGTCCTTCCTCCACGGTTGGTGATGATGCCAGAGGCTTTTTTCATAATTGGTTCCCAGTCGGGGTCTGTTATGTCGGTAACCAGTATCTCACCCTCTTGGAAAAGGTGGGCATCCCGTAGGTCGTAGATCACCCTTACCCTACCATGGGAGATCTTATCGCCAACGGCTATGCCATAGACTATTCTTTTCTTGGCTCTCTCCTCTATGTCTTCTATAAACTTATAGACTCTTAGTATGTTCTCCTGTCTTCTTGAATGTACCGTCTCTGGCCTTGCTTGTACTACAAAAAGCTGGTTCAATGCTCCATCCTTTGCCCACTCTATGTCCATGGGCATCCATCTTCCGTTCCTTCTTGAATAGTAATCTTCTATTAGTATGCCCCACCTTGCCAGCTGAAGGATCTCCTCATCGGAAAGGGCAAAGTGTTTTTGCTCTTGCAAGGGTACGTTCACTATCTTTACCCTTTCTTGCCCTGTTCCGTAGACCATCTTCCTGTCCTTTCTTCCAAGCTTTTTCTCTATTATTGCCGAGTGTCCAGCCTGTAAGGTGGGCTTGAAGACCATATACTCGTCGGGGGTGACCATTCCTTGCACCAAAAGCTCTCCAAGCCCATAGGAGGCGTTTATAACCACCACATCCTTAAAGCCCGACTCGGTATCCAAGGTAAACATCACACCCGAGGCGCCCATATCAGACCTTACCATCTTTTGAACGCCCATGGCTATTCCCACTTTAAAGTGGTCAAAGCCAAAAGATTCTCTGTAGGATATAGCCCTATCGGTAAATAGGGATGCAAAGCCGTTTTTTACTGCGGTTAGCACGTTTTCTGCGCCCACTATGTTAAGATAGGTCTCTTGCTGTCCTGCAAAGGAAGCATGGGGAAGGTCCTCGGCAGTGGCAGAAGACCTAACGGCTACATCTACCGCAAAGGATCCGTACTTTTCCGATAGCTTTTGATAGTATTCTTTTATGCCTTCCTCTATTTCCTTTGGGAACTCTCCACCCTTTATAAGCTCTCTAATCTGATGCCCTCTTCTGGCAAGGTCCTCCACTTTATTAGGGTCAAGGCCTTTTAAAACTCTTTTTATCTCCTCCTCAAGCTTGTTGTATCTTATAAACTCATAGTAAGCCTTGGAGCTAACCACATAGCCATAGGGTACATTCACCCCAAGGGAGGATAGGTTTCTTATCATCTCACCAAGGGAGGCATTTTTACCGCCCACCAAAGAAATATCTTCAATGCCCACCTCATCCAACCAAACTAAATACCTCATGCCTTACCTCCTCAAAGGTTTATCTTGCTAAAATCCGCAAAGCGGTTAAAAAGCTTCTTTATTCTATAAAGCAATGCAAGCCTGTTTCTTTTGATATTTTCATCGGGGTCCATAACTAAGACCTTGTCAAAGAACTCATCAATGGGCTTTTTCAGACTTGCAAGCTTTAAAAGGTCTTTTTCTCCCTCAAGATTTTCTATGGCTTGCCACAGCCTTCTTTCCTCCTCCTCTTTGAAAAGCTCTTGTCTTACCATAAGATCCTCCCACTTTTGGGGTAGTATCCTTATAACCCTTCTGTATGCTTCTACTATATTTTTAAATTCTTCCTCCTCCTTCAAATTGGCAAGGGTTTTTGCCATGGAGATAGCCTCGTAGGGATTAAGCGCATCCCTTACCTCAAGCACAGCCCTTACCACCTCGTAGCCATAGGGGTCAAGGTAGGCTTCAAGCCTTGACCTTAAAAACTCTTCAAAACCCTCTGGGATCTCCTCAAAGAGTTCTTTTAAGTTTATTTTCCAATCAAAGGCTTCTAAAAGGGCAAAGAGGCCATAGGCCATTCTCCTCATACCATAAGGGTCCGAGCTACCCGTGGGGCTTTCTCCCACCTTTATAAGGGTGTAAAGGCTATCCAATTTGTCCGCCAAAGACAGCACGGCGGATATTTCCTTGGAAGGAAGTGGGTCTGTGGGCTTTGTGGGAAGATAGTGCTCGTAAAGGGCAAGGGCTACTTCTTCCTCTTCTCCTCCCTTTAGAGCATATATGTATCCCATGTAGCCTTGAAGCTCGTCCAACTCTCTTACCATATGGGTAAGCAAATCTGCCTTACAAAGATGGCTTGCCCTTTCTATCTTTCTTTTTTGCTCCTCTGAAAGCCCCAAAAGGTTTGCAATCTTGAGGGATAGAGTTTTTACCCTGTTTACCTTCTCTAACATACTGCCCGCCTTTGGATGGAAAAGTACCTGAGAAAGGTCCTTTACAAGCTCCTCCAAGGGTTTTTTCAGGTCTTCTCTGTAAAAGAAGAGGGCATCCTCAAGCCTTGCCCTTATAACCTTTTCATAGCCTTTTACTATTACGCCATCCTTTGGGTAGTTGTTGCTTATGGCTATAAAGTGGGGGAGAAGTTTATCCTCCCTTTCTACGCAGAAAAACCTTTGATGGTGGGCAAGGACGGTCATAATAACCTTTTTGGGAAGCTCTAAATACTTCTCCTCAAAGCTTCCCACCAAAGAAAAGGGAAACTCTACAAGGTTTGCTACCTCTTCCTCAAGCCCTTCGGGATGCAGGGGCTTTCCGCCCAAGCGGTAGGCTTCTTCCTTAAGAAAGGCAAGGATAAGGCCAAGCCTTTCCTTATAGTCTGCTATAACGTAGTTGTCCTTTAGCACCTGTAGATATTCCCTCGGGTTTTTTATTTCTATTTCCTTTGGAGAGAGTATTCTATGGCCAAAAGTTTTATTGCTTGCCTTCACTTTGCCAAAGGATAGGGGTAGGACCTCATCTCCATACAGGGCACATATCCACCTTATGGGCCTTGAAAACCTAAGGTTTGAATTGCCCCATCGCATACTTTTTGGGAAAGGTACCGATTGGAGGATCTCTTCAAAGGATTTGGAAAGTCTTTCAAGGGGCGTCTCTTCCTTATATACCCTCCTTATGGCGGTGTATAGACCTTCTCCCCTTTGAAGCTGTAGGACCTCTTCCAAGTTTGCGGAGTTTTTTTCCAGAAAGGCGAACAAGGCTTTTGTGGGCTTTCCCTCTTGGTATGCCACCTTCACAGGTGGTCCCCATACTATCTCTTCCTTTTCCAATGCCTTGTTTTCAAAGTTTTCCACAAAAAAGGCAAGCCTTCTTGGTGTGGCGTAGGTCTTTATGTCTTCTCTACCGAGAATCTCAGAAAGCTTCTCCTTTAAATACTCTACCGCTGGGCTTATAACACCAGCGGGCAGCTCTTCCGTTCCTATCTCTATAAGAAGGTCCCTCATCTACTCACCTAAAAGGGCAAAGGCTATGTTGGCAAAGTAGGTGCCTTTGGCTTTCTCCTGCACAGCCTTTAGGAGTTCTTTGGCTTCCTTTTCTTTGCCCATCCTTTTTAGGATCTGAACCTTTAAAAGCATGGCACTTGGATAGTTAAAATCCCCTTCTTTTATATCTTCCAGGCTTTTTATAGCCTCCTCATCTTTGCCCTGTTTAAAAAGATAGTAGGCATACCTTTCTGTGTATAGGTTTTTTAAGTCTTTGCCCTTAAGGCTTTCAAGGATTTCCCTTATTGTTTTATCGTCCTCCTTTTCCATGTAAAGCTCATAGGAAAGAGCCAAGGGCTTAAAAGGTCTATCCTTTGAAAGCTCCTTTATAAGCTCCCTTGCCTTTTCGTAGTTGCCTGCTTGCACCAGCTTGCTTATTTCATACTCCTTGTAGGCAAGTTTTTCAAGTTTGTTTTTTTGATACCTTTCCCAGAAAAGAAAGCCTCCCACCAAAGATAGCACCAACACCACAAGGATTCCAACTCTAAATATCACATCCCTCATTAGGTAAAATTATACACTACCCACCTCTTTGGGCTTTAGCCTGCTTTTTATATCAAAGACCACGGCGCTCGCCACGAATATGGAAGATAAAGTTCCTACCACAATACCTACCACAAAGGCAAACATGATGTTAGATAGAGCAGGTCCTCCAAGGAGAAAGAGAGCAAGGGATACCACAAAGGTGGTTAAAGAGGTCATCAAGGTTCTAAGGAGTGTTTGGTTTATGGAGAGGTCTATAAGCTCTCCAAAGGGTGTGGCCTTTCTTATGCGCAGGTTTTCCCTTATCCTGTCAAAGACTACCACCGTGTCCGACACAGAATAGCCAGCCACTATAAGGAGAGCTGCAACCACATCAAGGTTAACCTCCCTGTAGGTTATAGAGTAAGCGCCCAAAACTATAAGAACGTCATGCACCAAGGCAAGGATGGCACCAAAAGCCCAAAGGGGCACAAACCTATAGCCCAAATACAGGAGAATCCCCCCGATGGCTACCAATATTGCCCATATGGCCTTTTGCCTTAACTCGGAGGTTATAATACCGCCGATGCTTTCCGACCTTATAAGCTCGTAAGGGGAAAGCTCTTTTAAACCCTCAAGAGCCTTTTCTGTGGACTCTCCAAGTCTTAGTCTTATTATGGTGGTTCTTTGGACTGTGTCTTGCACTTGAAAATGGGAAAAGCCAAGCTTTTCAAGATGCTCTCTCACTTCCCCTATCTCCACTCTTTTCTCAAACTTGACCTCAAAAAGGCTTCCGCCAGTAAAGTCAAGTCCAAGGTTTAAGCCTCTATAAAACAGGGAAAAAAGGCTCAAAAGGAGAAGTGCTATGGAGATAATATAAGCGTAATATCTTAGCTTCATAAAGGGTATAAAGGGAAGGCTTTTCATGTTTATAATTGTAGCATGCTTTAACACCAAGTGAAAAATTCACCTTTTTTGGGCGTATGCAATATCGCCACTATATACTAACTCATAGATCACCCGATGGGATTATACATTTTTTTGTTTGGCGCGTGTATAATTTATATACTATGTTTTTTACAGAAGAATCCGTAAAAGAGAGGCTATATAAAAACCATGCCTTTTTAAGTAAAAAGGCTCCCGGTTTGTTGCAAGCCATATCCAACCTGCCCGGGCAGTTTAATGTGATAGTAAAGGATGGAAAGCTGGACGCAGACCTTGGGGGAGGAAGCATATACCAAGGAGATGCCTACGCCACAAGCCTTTCTCAGGTGCAGAACTTTGAAGAAACCCCCCTTAGACTTTTTCCTAACGTCGCCTTGAGTGGCTTTGATGAAAAGACAAAGGTAATAGCATGGCGTTATACAAACAAGATAAACAAGCTTATAGGTAATCAGGTGGTGGAGCCAAAGCCCCTAGGGGAAACAAGGCATATACCCCTCCTCCTTATGGTGGGCTTGGGCTTTGGCATTCACCTTGATCTACTTTTGGAAAGGTATGAGGTCCAAAACCTTATAATCCTTGATATACCAGCCTTTTTCAGGTTAAGCATATACTACCTTGACTGGGAGAAGTTTTTTGAATACTACTCAAAGCCCGGCAGAAGCTTCAACCTCATAATTGACGACCAGCTTATATTGGAAAAGGACATTGACGAAGCCTTTTCTAAGCTTCTTGAAGCTCTGTTGAGGTTAAACCCGGGAGTTTGTTTTTGGGGCTATTACTTTGAACACCTACGCTATAACCCACCCATGAGGGTGATAGATTGGTTTAGAGATTCGGTAGCCTTCCGAGAGGCTTTTCACGGCTATTTTGACGACGAGCTTTGGTCTCTTAGGTGGACTTTGGAAAAATTTCCCAAGAAGATACCCCTGTACTATCCCCAAAAGAAAGTACCAAAGGGCAGCGTTGCCTTTGTGATAGGGGCGGGTCCCTCCTTGGACTACGCCATAGATAAGATAAGGGAGTGCAAAGACCGGGCAGTCATATTTTCCTGCGGAAGCTCCATAACAGCCTTAGAAAAGGCTGGCATAGTGCCCGATTTTCATGTGGAAGTGGAGAGAACAAAGGCTACCTACGATATACTGGTAGAAGTAGATAGAAGTTTTCTAAAGCAAACAAGGCTTATAGCCAACAACCCCCTGTGGACTGATTGCTTTAAGCTCTTTAAAAGGGGGTATATGTTCCTAAAGCTTAACGATACTGGGGCTAAGATCTTGGAAGCCACGGGCTCTCCCATAATATGGCATACGGGACCGACCGTTACGGCGGCGGGCGTTGCCCTTGCGGGAGAGTTTGGCTTTGATGAGGTTTATCTCTTTGGTGTGGACTTGGGCGCAAAGGAAGTCCAAAATCATCACTCCAAGCTAAGCAACTACTACAATCCCAAAAGCTCTCTATCCAAGCTAAACGTAAGCTTTGATATAACACTACCCGGAAACTTTGGGGGTGAGGTAAAAACCAACCAATGGTTTTATAACACAAAGTACGCCATAGAGCAGACCATAAAAAAGAAGGGCATAAGGGTCTATAACACCTCCGACGGGGCAAGGATAGAGGGAGCAACCCCCTTGCCCATAGAGTTTTTTAACCTTAACGGACATATGAAAAAGGAAGAGGCAATAAGCGCCATAGAGGAAAACTTTGACACAAGATATATAAACATGATAAAACTCAACACCATACTAAACAAGCTGTACATGGACTTTGAAACCTTTGCGGAGTTTGTAAAGGATCATCCCAAAAGGTTTGACCTAAAAAGCTACCATGGGGTGGTGCATAGCTTCCAAGACCTTTTGAGTAGGATGGCTTCCTTTAAAAACGTATTGCTGTATAACCTTCTTTACCACAACACCTTTCAATGGACTCAAACGGTTGTTGGACACGCTCTGAGCCTTCATGGGAAGGAGATGGAGGACTTTGTAAGCCAGTTTTACCTTTTATACTATCAGTTTATAAAGGAGGCAGGAAAAGAGATAAAAAAGCTTTTGGAGGAATTTGGATGATAAAAATAGGCGATGGCTTTCCTGTTTTTGTGGTGGCGGAGTTGTCTGCCAACCATTTACAGGACTTTAACTTAGCCCTTGAAACCATAAGGGCGGCAAAGGAGGCGGGAGCAGACGCTATAAAGCTACAAACTTATACACCAGACACGATGACCGTAGATGTAAAGAAGGAACCCTTTGAAATAAAGAATGGAACCCTTTGGGATGGGCTTTACCTTTATGACCTTTACAAAAAAGCCTACACTCCTTGGGAATGGCATCCGAGGCTTTTTGAGTTTGCCACAAGCCTTGGGCTTTTGTGTTTTTCCACACCCTTTGACAAGAGCGCCGTTGACTTTTTGGAGGACCTGGGATGTCCCCTATATAAGGTGGCTTCCTTTGAAATAACCGATATACCCCTTATAGAATACATAGCCAGCAAAAAAAAACCTATCATAATATCCACGGGCATTGCCACCCTTTCTGACATAGAGGAAGCCCTAAGGGCTTGCTATAGGATGGGCAACAGGCAGGTAATCCTTTTAAAGTGTGTATCCGAGTATCCAACGCCCTACGAAGATGTAAACCTTAGAACTTTAATTAACATGAGGCAGACCTTTGGAGTGCCAGTAGGTTTATCAGACCATACCCTTGGCATATCTATACCCATAGCGGCAGTTGCCCTTGGTGCGGTTTTAGTAGAGAAGCATTTCATACTGGATAGAAGCCTTGGAGGACCTGATAGCGCCTTTTCCTTGGAGCCCGAGGAGTTCAAAGCCATGGTAAAAGCGATAAGGGAGGTGGAGAAGGCTTTGGGCACGATAACCTACGAGCTTACACAAAAACAAAGGGAGATGAGAAGGTTTTCAAGGAGCCTTTTTGTGGTTGAGGACATGAAGGCTGGAGAGGTCTTTACAGAAGAGAAGGTAAAAAGCATAAGACCAGGCGTTGGACTGCATCCTAAATACCTTAGAGATATTTTGGGTAAAAGGGCAAGAAGGGATATAAGCAAGGGCACACCCCTAAGTTGGGAGCTAATAGAATGAGCTTCCTAAGGGACAAGGTGATCCTTATAACTGGAGGTACAGGCTCCTTTGGTAAAGCCTTTGTTAAATACCTGTTAAAGGAACATAGCCCCAAGAAGATAATCCTATTGAGCAGGGATGAGTTCAAGCAGTGGCACATGTCAAAAGAGTTTCCAGAGGAAAAGTACCCACAGCTTAGGTTTTTCTTGGGAGATATAAGGGACAAAGACAGGCTTAGGTTTGCCTTTGAGGGCGTGGATTATGTGGTACATGCTGCAGCCCTAAAACATGTGCCCATCTTGGAATACAACCCCTTTGAGGCGGTAAAGACAAACATAATAGGAGCCCAAAACATAATAGAGGTTGCCATAGAGAAGGGAGTTAAAAAGGTGGTAGCCCTTTCCACCGATAAGGCGGTAAGCCCCGTTAACCTATACGGTGCCACAAAGCTGGCAATGGAAAAGCTTTTTATAGCGGGCAATGCCTACGTGGGCTCAAAGGATACTTCCTTTAGCATAGTCAGGTATGGAAATGTGGTGGGCAGCAGGGGAAGCGTTATACCCCTATTCCTGCGCCTTTTAAAGGAAGGAAAAAGGGAACTACCCATAACAGACCCAAGGATGACCAGGTTTTGGATAACTTTGGAAGAAGGTGTAAGGCTTGTTCTCTTTGCCCTTGAGGAGGCAATGGGTGGAGAGGTCTTTGTGCCAAAAATACCCAGCGTAAAGATCCTTGACTTGGTGCAAGCCCTATGCCCCCACTGTAAAACAAAGATAATAGGCATACGCCCTGGAGAGAAGCTCCACGAAGCCCTTATCTCCATTGATGAAGCAAGGGATGTAAGGCTGGTTAAACACCAAGATAGGGAATACTTTGTTATTTTACCCCAGTTTCTTTTTGAGAGTAGAAGAGTAGAAAAATGGCAAGCTTATCCCAAAATGCCCGAGGGCTTTTATTACACCAGCGACAAAAACCAATGGTGGCTACAGGGAGAGGAGCTAAAGACTTTTTTGGAAAAAGCCCTGGAGGATATTGAGCTATGATTCCCTACGGGAGGCAATCCATAGAGGAAGAGGATATAAGAGCCCTTTTGGAGGTTTTAAAGTCCGATTTTATAACCCAAGGACCAAAGGTTAAGGAGTTTGAGGATGCCTTGGTAGATTACTGCGGGGCAGGGTATGGAGTAGCCTTTAACTCGGGCACTTCCGCCCTTTACTGTCTTTATAGGTCTCTTGGCATAAGGGAAGGGGATGAATTTATCACCACGCCCATAACCTTTACCGCCACCGTCTCCACTGGCCTTCTTTTGGGCGCAAGGCCCATTTTTTGCGATGTGGAAGAGGATACGGGCAACATAGATCCCAACCAACTGGAAGCCTTGATAACCAAAAATACCAAGATGATAGTGGTGGTGCATTTTGCTGGGCATCCCGTTGATATGGAAAAAGTGTGGGAGATAGCCAAAAGGTATAACCTTTATGTGGTGGAGGATGCCTGCCATGCCTTTGGATCAAGCTATAAAGGCAAAAGGACAGGATCATGCGCCTACTCTCATGCTGTGGTTTTTAGCTTTCATCCGGTAAAGCACATAACCACCGGTGAGGGCGGTGCGGTTTTAACAAAGGACCCTGTGCTATACGAAAGGCTCCTTCAGTGTAGGAATCATGGCATAAGAAGAGGGGAAGACTGGGAATACTATGTGGAGTATCCTTCCTTCAATTTTAGGATAACGGACTTCCAATGCGCCCTTGGGTTATCTCAACTAAAAAGGGCAGACCGATTCCTTGAAAGACGCAGAAGTATAGCGGAGATCTACAAAGAAAGGCTAAAAGACTTGCCCCTTGACCTTCCAGTAGAAAAGCCCTATGCCCTACATTCCTATCACCTTTACCCAATAGGGCTAAGGAACAAAGAAGAGAGGAGAAGAGTCTATAGAGACCTAAGGAGCAGGGGCATAGGAGTTCAGGTACATTACATACCCGTCTATTGGCATCCCTTTTTGGAAGAAAGGGGCTACAGGAGGGGGCTTTGCCCAAGGGCAGAAGATTTCTATTTAAGAGAGCTAAGCATACCCATATACCCGGAGCTTAAGGAAGAAGACATAGATCATGTGGTAAGAAGCTTAGAGGAGGTCCTTTAGATTGAGGCCATTGAAAAAACTCCTTCTTGGCACTGCCAACTTTGGTATGGATTACGGCATAGCCTTTGGTAAAAGGGTGCCAAAGGAAGAGGTTTTTAGAATGCTTGACCTTGCCAAGGAGAAGAAGATCTTTGGAATAGACACAGCACCAGCTTACGGAAAGGCACAAGAGATAATAGGTGAATACCTACAAAAAAAGGTAAAACCCTTTCGTATAATAACCAAACTTCCAAAGAGAAGCTATAAAGACACCTTAGAGGTTAAAAACACCCTTTTAAAAAGCTTAGAAAATTTAAAAGTTGATAGCATAGATTACCTTTTGATACATTCCTTTGAGACCTTTAAAGAGTGGAAGGGAACACTTCTGTGTATCATCCAAAGGAGGTGTTGGAGTTTTTAAAGGACGTAAAAGGGGGCTTTGCCCTTGAGATTCCCTTAAATGTGTTTGATAGGAGGTTTGTGCCTTACCTTGGAAAGTGGAAGGCTTTGAATATAAGCCTTTTTGTAAGGTCTGTTTTCCTTCAGGGTCTTTTTTTCCTACCGGAGGAAAGACTAAGGGGACCCTTTGAAAGGGTAAAGGATAAGATCCAGAAACTAAGGCTTTTGGTACAGGAGTCTGGGCTTGGTTTGGCTTGTCTGTGCCTTGGGTTTTGTGGCAAGCATAGTGGGAGTGGATAGCTATAAACAGCTTGAGGAAATAATATCTTGCCTGGAAAGCGTTGAAAAGCTTAAGGTTAACCTGGAAGGCTTTGAGGTGGAGGACGAGGATATAATATTACCCTATAGGTGGTAAGAGATGGGACAATGGGATATTTTTAAAAACTACGAAGGGGACAATTGGTACGAAAGGAACAAGGAAGCATTAAAGCCAAAGCAAGACCTAATAACTTGGCTTTTGGATAGCTATGGAATCCTAAGGGAGGGATCGGCGGTTTTGGAGGTAGGAGCTTCCAATGGCTACAGGCTTGAGTATATCAGACAAAGGTATGGATGCAGGGCGGTTGCGGTGGGACCATCCAAAAGGGCTGTTGAAGAAGGCAAAAACTCCTATCCCCATATAGAATTTTACAACATAAGCGCAGAAGAGATGGATTTTAAAGAAGTCTTTGACCTAGTTATTATAAACAGTGTTTTTCATTGGATAGAAAGGGCTAACCTTTTAGAGGTCTATTGATGATCACAGGCTTGGTGCTTCAGGCAAGGAATGGCTCCCGCAGGTTTCCAAGAAAAATGGTAGCCTCCCTACTGGGGAAAAGTGTTATAGAGTGGTTGCTTCTTAGGTTGAGCCCTGTTAAGGTAGATAAAAAGGTCTTGGCTACTTCTTATTTGGAAGAGGATAAGGTCTTGGTGGATCTGGCAAGGGCTTACCGATGGGAGGTTATCCTAGGACATCCAACAGACGTGCTAAGTAGGTACCATCAAGCGGTGGAGAAGTTCTGTCTTGACCTGGTGATAAGGATAACGGGCGACTGCCCCCTTATAGACCCAAGGCTTGTGGAAGAAGCTTTGAAAAGAGCTATCGCCGAAGATGCGGACTACCTTGTTTTAACAGATATAATTAACGGCTTTGATGTGGAGGTCATAAAGGGGCAATGGATAGAAAGGGCACACCATAAGGCAAAGCTACCATCGGAAAGGGAACACGTATCCCCCTACATACGCAAATCCAAAAAGGCAAAAAAAATCTTTTATAAGCCCTTTGAGGAAAACCTACCCTATATCCATCTAAGCGTAGATTATCCAGAAGACCTTTTGGTGATTGAGGGCATTTTAAAAGAGCTTGGAAGAGAGGACTTTACTTACAGGGATGTGGTCAATTTAATAAGGGAAAAGCCAGAGCTTTTGGAGGTAAGAAATAGAAAGATATTGCCCAACGAGGGCTATTTAAAGTCTATCCAAGAGGACAAGGATTTTGTAAGGAATTTGAAGGGCAAGCCCCTTAAGCTGGAAGAAAGTTTAAAACACTTTGAAAAGACAAGAAGGCTTATCCCCAACTGCTCCCAAACCTTTAGTAAATCTTACCTTCAATTTTCCCTTGGAGCTTCTCCCCTTTTTGTGAAAGAGGGCAAGGGCTGCAGACTAACAGACCTTGACGGAAATTCTTACATAGACTACACCATGGGCTTAGGGGCATGTATTTTAGGCTATGCCTTTGAACCTATCATAAAAAGGGTGGAGGAGGAGTTAAGAAGGGGTACCGTATTTACCTTACCAAGCTACTTGGAGGAGGAGCTTTCACAGACCTTGAGGGAAATTATCCCATGCTGTGAAATGGTTAGGCTTGGGAAAAACGGCTCTGACGCCACATCGGCAGCGGTAAGGCTTGCAAGAGCCTACACGGGAAAAAAGTACATAGCCTGCTGTGGCTATCACGGATGGCAGGATTGGTATATAGGTACCACAACCCGAAACAAAGGAATACCAGAGGAGGTAAAAGAGCTAACCTTTACCTTTGAATACAACAATCTAAGAAGCTTGCAGGAACTCTTTGATAAATACCCCAACCAGATAGCCTGTGTAATAATGGAGCCTGTGGGTGTGGAAGCACCAAAAGAGGGTTTTTTAGAGGGTGTACGGGATATAACAAAAAGGCATGGGGCTTTGCTTATCTTTGACGAGGTGGTAACGGGCTTTAGGTTTTCTTTGGGCGGCGCCCAGGAGTACTTTGGGATAATACCAGATTTAGCATGTTTTGGTAAGGCTATGGGCAACGGAATGCCCATCTCTGCAGTGGTGGGCAAAAGGGAGATTATGGAGCTCTTTGAGGAGGTTTTCTTTTCCTTTACCTTTGGAGGAGAAACTGCAAGCATAGCGTCCGCCATAGCCACCATTGAGTACCTTAGGAACAACTCTGTTATTCCCTACCTTTGGCAACAAGGTAAAAAACTAAAGGAGGAAATCGATAAACTTATAGAAGATAAGGAGATGGAAGATTTAGCATATGTGAAAGGATACCCCGTTAGGTTTCTGTTGGATTTCAAAGACCTAAGGCTAAAGACATTGTTCCAACAAGAATGTGCAAAAAGGGGGGTGCTTTTTACTGGCTCTCATAATATAGCCCTTTGCCACCACGAAGAAGTAATAAAGAAGACCCTTGAGGTCTACGATAGGGCTTTGGATATAGTAAAATATGCGGTAGAGTACTCCCTTGTGGAAGAGCTTTTGGAGGGAAAGGTTTTAGAGCCTGTCTTTAGGAAGATGTGATGCTTGTGCAAAAATGCCCAAAGCCTGTCCTTTGCCCCGAGTACCCTTGGGAAGGAAGGCACACCTACCTTTACGGCTCTGTCTTAGAGGTTGGGGATGAGCTAAGGATGTACTACCAAAGCTACGTGGACGGCATTGGCTTTTTTGTTTGTCTTGCCACTTCAAGGGATGGAATAAACTGGGAAAAGCCCTTGATAAAACCCCTAAAGGAAAGCACTCCCCATATTTATCCCACTGTGGAGCTGGAGGGAAAGGTTTTAGACTTTTACCACAAAACCCAGTCCTTAGAAGGTCTTAGCAATGTGGTGGCAAACTACCATATACCCTCGGTGATCTACAACCCAGAAGACACATACCCCTATAAGCTCTTTGGCTATACCGATAGGGGCTACTGTGTAGCCTTTTCCAAGGATGGAATTAACTTTTGGGAGTATCCTCAAAACCCCGTTATACCCCTTTTGAAGTTCCCCAACAAAAGAACAAAAAAGGTATGGTATAGCGACGTGGCTCCGGTTTTCTACGACAAAAGAAAGGGCTTGTACAGGGCAATGGTAAAGACCTACAAGATAGACCAACAAGGAAGAACAAGGCGCTGTGTGGGCATGTCCGTAAGCAAGGATTTTGTGAGGTGGAGTAAGCCCAAAACCCTTTGGATACCTTCGGAAAGGGAAGACCGAA
>JBKBRK010000033.1:3024-14732 GCA_046292245.1 Aquificaceae bacterium | reverse complement strand
TTGCCTTTTGCAGGGCAGAAAGGAACTCCCCTCTATCTACCTTGAACCTCATCGTAAGTATTATAACCCAACTCCCCCTCCTATACTATAATTTTACAGATGGAATTTCTATACGAAGGCAAGGCTAAAATAGTCTATAAGGTGGAAGAAGATAAATGCCTTATATATTTCAAAGATACTGCAACAGCCTTTGACGCCACAAAGAAGGCGGTCTATGAGGGTAAAGGTGTTTTCAATAACACCATATCCAGCATAATCTTTCAGCTTTTGGAAGAAAGAGGCATAAAAACCCACTTCATAAAGAAGGTATCCGACAGGGAGATGTTGGTATGGAGAGCAAAGAGGCTGGACCTTGAGGTGGTTGTAAGAAACATAACCGCAGGTAGCTTATGTAAAAGGCTTGGTCTAAGGGAGGGAGAAAGGTTAAAAAAGCCCCTTGTGGAGTTTTTCTATAAAAAGGATGAGCTCCATGATCCACTAATATGCACAGAACATGCTCTTTTATTGGGAATAGCAGATAGAAAAACTATGCTGGAAACAAAAAGGATAGCTAAAAAAGTGAATAGTATCCTTAAGAGGTTTTTCAAAGACCATGGGCTTTTGCTTGTGGATTTCAAGTTGGAGTTTGGCATACTTCCCGATGGAAGGCTTGCGGTTATAGACGAGATATCCCCCGATACCTGCAGGCTTTGGGACATAAAAACGGGAGAAAAATTGGACAAGGACAGGTTTAGGTTTGACCTTGGAGATCTCTTAGAGGGCTACAGGAAAGTTTTACAGAAGATACAATGAGGTTAGCCTTTCCCCTTACCATAATAGGGCTTTTCTTATTCTTTGCTGTCTTTGCAGACCTTATAGCCCCTTACCCCTACGCCATGCAGGACAGAAGGTCGCCCTTTCATCCACCCACAAGGATACACCTTTTTAAGGAGGGGAAGATAACCTTTCCTTACGTAAATCTCCACGAGATGAAGGATCCCCTTTTTAAGGTATATCAGGAAAAAAAAGATGTTTCCTGTAGGCTAAGATTTTTTGAAAACACTTTCTATGGCTACAAGCTCCTTTCCGTAGAAGAGCCTTGCAGGCTGTACCTTTTGGGAACGGACAAACTCGGTAGGGACATTTTTAGCAGGATAGTTTATGGATCAAGGGTATCTCTAACCATTGGCTTGGTGGGTGTTTCCATAACCTTTCTTTTGGGAAGCATAATAGGGGGTGTATCGGGCTACTTTGGTGGCAGGGTGGATACCCTTATAATGAGGCTGGTGGAGGTGCTTTTGGCTATACCCACCTTTTACCTTATGCTTTCCCTTAGGTCTGTGTTTCCTTTAACCATGGAAAGCTTTCATGTGTTTTTGATGGTTATTTTTATACTATCCTTTCTTGGGTGGGCTGGGCTTGCAAGGGTTATAAGAGGTATGGTGCTCTCCTTGAGGGAAAAAGAGTTTGTACAATCTGCCAAGGTTTATGGTGCAAGCACATGGAGGATTCTTAGGGTGCATATACTACCCAACACCTATTATTATCTTATCGTAGCTGCGACTCTCTCTTTTCCCGGTTATATTCTTGCAGAGGCTTCCTTGAGCTTTTTAGGATTGGGTATTCAAGAGCCTTACCCAAGCTGGGGGAACATGTTATCGGATGCAAGGAACGTTAATCTCATCTCTGCCCATCCTTGGATACTCTCCCCTGGCATAGCACTTTTCCTTTTGGTGATAGCCTTTAACCTGCTTGGTGATAATCTATTAAAGGGTAAAAGGCTATGAAGGACCTCCTGGCTAAGGTGGAAAGGAACCAACGTATACGTGGAAAATTGTACCTTTTGGAGCTTTTTGCTCCAAGCATAGCAAAGGGATCAAGGGCTGGTCAGTTTGTTATGCTAAAGGTATCAAAAAGCCTTGACCCTATGGGAAGAAGAGCCTTTGCTATAGCAGACGTAAGGGAAGATAGAATACTTATCTTTTACGAAGTGGTGGGAAAAGGTACCCATGCCCTTTCAAATATAAGAGAAGGGGAAGAGATATACCTTTTTGGTCCCCTTGGTAAAGGAGTTTTTCCAAAGGAGGGTGATAGACATCTCCTTTTAGGCGGTGGTGTAGGCTTGGCGGGATTGACCCTTTTGGGCAAAGAGTTAAGGAAAGAAGGCAAAGGGGTTATTTTTGTGTATGGAGGAAAGAGTGAAGAACACTTGGGAATGGAAGGGTGGTTAAAAGAAGAAGGCTTTGAATACATCCTTTATACGGAAGATGGGAGTAAAGGAAGGAAGGGCCTTATAACCGACGTCTTTAAGGATTTTGACACTTCGTGGACAGTGCATGCCTGCGGTCCAAAGGCCATGTTTAGAGCCCTAAGGGGCATAAAAGGATACAAAATGTACTTTTCCTTTGAAAGTAGGATGGCTTGCGGATGGGGCGTATGCCTTGGCTGTGTGGTTAGAACCAAGGAAGGTTATAAAAGGGTGTGCTATGAAGGTCCAGTCTTTGACAGCAAGGAGGTGATCTTCTGATGTTTACAGGCTTGGTGGAAGCCTTAGGAAATGTAGAGGAGGTCAAAAGGGGAAAGCTGGTAATAAGGGCACCCTTTGAGGATGTCAAAGTAGGGGACAGCATAGCGGTAAACGGTGTGTGCCTTACGGCTACAAAGATAGATAAGGCTCTTTTGTATTTTGACCTTTCTGAAGAAACCTTAAGAAGGAGCAACTTAGGGCTTTTAAAACCTCAAGAACAAGTTAACCTTGAAAGAGCCCTGAGGGCATCCGATAGACTTGGTGGCCACATACTCCAAGGACATGTGGATTTCATCAGTCCCATAGTGGAGCTTACAAAAAAGGGAGAGCATTGGTCTTTAAAAATAAGGGTAAAGGAAGGTTATGAGATGTACTTTGTGGAAAAAGGCTCTATTGGAGTGGATGGTATAAGTTTAACCATAAACAAGGTGGAAGGCCTTATTATTCATATAAACATAATACCCCACACCTATGAAAACACAAACCTAAAAAGGAGAAAGATTGGCGACCTTGTAAATGTTGAGGTAGATATCATAGGTAAGTATGTTATAAACTACCTGAAAAGGCTTGAAAAGGACAATTTGCAGGGTTTGTTGAATAGATTTTATGAATCTGATGAATAATTGATTTCTACTTCATATGGGCGTTGGCGCATAAATTCTCAGAAAGGCTACAATCAATAATTTAAAAAAAGGTATATTTCTCGGCTCACAAAGCCTCTGCAAGTTTGGATTATCAACAAGGGCGATTTGTGGGGTGCCTCTACATGATAATATTTATATTAAGCATGCTAAACCGCACTTTACTTTTTGGAGAGGGACTTTTTGAAACCATAAGGTGGAAGCCCCAAGAGGAAAAGCTAAGACTTCATTATGAAAGGCTAAAAAACTCCGCAGAAGTCTTGGACATATCCTATCCCACCTACGAAGAGTTTTTAATAGACCTTCAAGAAGCCACAGGACAAGAAGAAAACCTTTATGTGAAGTATTTACTAATATCAAAAGGGGGAGATTACCTTACCCACAAGCCCTCCCAAAAGGGAAAGCTTATAATAACAAAGCCCTTAAGGGCTACACCAGAAAAGCTAAGCTTGTGCCTTTCTCCCTACCGCAGGCATTCCTCAGACCCCGTATGCAGACACAAGACTACCTCTTACCTTTTTAACCTCATGGTTAAAAAACACTCTCAAAGCTTGGGTTTTTGGGATGGGGTCATAGCTAACGAAAAGGGATATGTGTGTGAGACCTCTACCGCAAACCTGCTTTTTTTAAAGGGCTCTAAGCTTTACACACCAGCAAGGGAAAATGGACTCCTTTGGGGAACAACCCTTGAGTTTTTAAGCAGGAGAATACCCATTGAAGAAGATTACATAAGTTTGGAAAGGATAGAAGATTACCATAGCCTTTTTGTGCTAAACTCTCTCCTTCCTTGCGCCATGGTGGAAAGCTTTGAGGGAAAACCCTTAAAACAAGATCCATCAACCCTTGAAGTCATAAGAAAGACCATCCTTGGTGGATAACCTTTTAAGCCCCATACCCCAACACCCTTCCAATGGCTTCTGCCAAAAGCATATCCTCTGGATAGGTTATCTTTATGTTTAAAGGGGAGCCCTCCACTATGCCCACTTTGTAGCCATAGCGCTCAAGTAAGCTGGCATCATCGGTGGCAAAAAAACCCTCATCTCTGCTTTTAAAATGGCATTCTAAGAGAATTTTTCTTTTAAAAGCCTGCGGTGTTTGAGCCAACCACAAACCACTCCTATCAACAGTTTCAATGATCATGTCTTGAAATAACCTCTTTACCGTATCCCTTACAGGTATGGCAGTTATCTTTCCGTGGTATTCGCCCAATTGGGAAACCTTTTGAAAGAGACCCAAGCTTGCAAAGGGCCTTGCGCAATCATGGATTATAACTACGTCCCCCTTTGCCTCCAAAAGGGCGTTAAAAACCGAATCTTGCCTTTCCTTCCCCCCTTGAACCCTTTTAACTTCTTGGGGCAGCTTAAAAGAGTCCAAATCTTCCGGTGGCAAGACTAATATTATCTCCTCAAACTTCCCAAGCACCTTCTCCAAGGAATGCATAAAAAGGGGCTTACCAAAAAGCCTTTCAAACTGCTTTCTTTTGCCAAACCTCTTTCCCTCGCCCGCCGAGAGAAGAATAAGACTTATCATTCCTCCCTAAGTCTTTCAATGGTTTCTTCTATTTCCGACCTTAGCTCTTCCACCATAGGATCTTCCGAAGAAAAGATATAACCATCACCCTTATCCAAGACCATACAAAGGAGATAAAAGCCCTTTACCTCCATCTCAAGGGCTTCCCTTACAACTCTATCAAGGAATTTTTTAACACTTTCCTGATCGCCCATATCAACTTTCAAGTTTATGAACTCAAACTCCTCCACCTTTATCTGGTTTGCGGGCAAGGCTTCCCTTTGTACATACACGGGGGAGTATACACAGTATAGGGTAAATTCACCAGCTTTAGCCCCTTCCCTTAGGGCTTCAAAAAGCCTTTCCACATAAGCCCTTACCTGATGTCTTACACTCATAATAAATATTTTATACGCTGAGGGAGAAATCATCTTTTATCGGTGGCACAGGCATCCTTGCCTGCGATAAAATACAGGCTGTAAGCCTGAATTACCAGAATTTTAAATTTAATGAAACCTTTGAAACAGCCTCTAACTTCTACCTGTCTTATAACAGACCTTTATGAGCTTACCATGGCTCAAGCCTATTTTAGCCTTTTTGTTAGAAAGCTTCCAGAAAAGAGAAACTTTTTAGTTGCCTGCGGCCTTGAACCTTTGATAGAGGCTTTGGAAAACTTCTTGATAAAAGGGTAGATTACAGGGTGTTGGTATTATAGTTTTTATGTGGAGCTTTGTTATATAAATTCTCAGAAAGCTACAATCAAAATGGTTTAAAATATAAACTTTAATGCCAAGACGCACAGATATCAAAAAGATCCTTATCATAGGCTCGGGTCCCATAGTGATAGGGCAGGCGGCAGAGTTTGATTATTCGGGTACTCAGGCTTGTAAGGCCTTGATCCAAGAGAGCTTTCAGGTGGTTCTTGTAAATTCCAATCCTGCTACCATAATGACAGACCCCCAGTTTGCCCACAGGACCTACGTGGAGCCCCTTGCCCCAGAGGTTATAGAGGAGATAATAAAAGTAGAAAAACCCGATGCCCTTTTGCCCACCTTGGGAGGTCAAACGGCTTTAAACTTGGCGGTGGAGCTTTACGAGAGGGGCATCCTTGAAAAGTACGGCATAAGGCTTATTGGAGCAAACTACCAAGCCATAAAGAAGGGTGAGGACAGAGACCTGTTTAGAAAGTCTATGGAGAAGATAGGCTTAAAGGTACCACCAAGCGTTGTGATTTCCTCTTTGCAAGAAGCCCTTGAAAAGGTCAAAGAAGTGGGATTTCCTGCCATTCTAAGGCCTGCCTTTACCCTTGGAGGTACGGGTGGCTCCATAGCCTACAATATGGAAGAGTTCAAAGAAAAAGTAGAGATAGCCCTAAAGACCTCCCCCATCCATCAAGTTCTCATAGATAAATCCTTAATAGGTTGGAAAGAGTTTGAGTTTGAAGTTATCAGAGATTCAAAGGATAATGTGATAATAGTCTGTAGCATAGAGAACTTTGACCCCATGGGAGTACATACGGGAGATTCTATCACCGTAGCCCCAGCTCAAACTTTAACAGACAAGGAATATCAAATACTAAGGGATGCCTGCATAGAGATAATGAGGGAAATAGGCGTGGATACGGGAGGCTCTAATATTCAATTTGCGGTGAACCCAGAGGATGGAGATTTTTATGTTATAGAGATGAACCCAAGGGTTTCTCGCTCCTCCGCTTTGGCTTCCAAGGCTACAGGATTTCCCATAGCCAAAGTTGCCGCAAAGCTTGCAGTGGGCTATACCCTTGACGAGTTAAAAAACGACATAACAAAACATACACCCGCTTCCTTTGAACCCTCCATAGACTACGTAGTAGTAAAAATACCTCGCTTTGACTTTGCCAAGTTTCCCAAAACGGACAGAACCTTGGGTACCATGATGAAGTCGGTGGGAGAGGTTATGGCAATAGGTAGGACCTTTAAGGAAGCCCTAAACAAGGCAATAAGGAGCCTTGAGCAAGATGTTTATGGACTTGCTTTTCCCGATTACTCCTCTTTGGATGATGAGGAAATAAAGAGGTATATAAGGACACCCAATCCCAACAGGCTATGGTATATAGCTTCTGCCTTCCGAAAGGGCTATAGCCTGCAAGAAATCTACGAACTAAGCAAAATAGACCCATGGTTTTTGGAAAACCTAAGGCAGATAGTGTCTCTTGAAAAGGATATAAGGGAAAGGGATTTAACACCAGAGCTTCTAAGGCTTGCCAAAGAGATGGGCTACTCCGATGTGGAAATAGCCAAACTTAAAGGCATGAAAGAAGAGGGTATAAGGAGCCTAAGGCAAAGGTTTAACATAGTGCCAGCCTTTAAAGGAGTGGATACCTGTGCAGGTGAGTTTGTAGCCTATACACCTTATTATTATTCCACATACGAAAGACCTTACTATACTTTGGAGGAGGGAGAGATTTTAGACGAGGATTAAAGGGGGTCCCATTGGGGACCCATAAGAATTATTTGGGCATTATAACTGTGTCTATTACGTGTATAACACCATTGGAAGCTTCTATGTCCGTCTTTACTATGTTGGCGTTGTCTATCTTGGCTCCACCTTTTAGTTTAATAGTGGCTTCTTGTCCCTGAGCTGTCTTAACCTTCTGTCCATCTTTGAGGTCCTTAGAATAAACCTTGCCCTCTACCACGTGGTAAAGCAAGACCTTCTTTAAAGCCTCTTTGTCCTTTAAAAGGGCATCTAACTTTTCCTTTGGAACTTTGGCAAAGGCTTCGTCGGTGGGAGCAAAGACTGTAAAGCAACACTTGTTGGCAAGAGTGTCCTCCAAACCTGCCTCCTTTACTGCGGTAAGCAAGGTGTTAAAGCTGCCAGCCTGTTGAGCTGTTTGAACTATGTTGGCTTTTGGCTTTTGATGCATTCCGGCAACCGCCAGCCCCAAGCCAAAGGAAAAAACAGCCGTTCCAAGTAAAAGCTTCTTAAGAAGAAGCCTTCTAATCATGGCACACCTCCTTTAAGGGATTTTCAAAAAGGTTAACACCTTTATGTATGCTATTGGGGATATTAAATTTCCCTTTCATAGCTTGGAAATTACATTTTGGCGCAAGTTGGGCATGGTGAAAAACCCCTTTTTATCGGTGGCACAGGCATCCTTGCCAGCGATAAAATACAGGCTGTAAGCTTGAACTACCAGAATTTTAAATTTTTTTGCGGTAGTCAACAAACCGCCCCTACAAAAGGTAGCCCTTCACCCAACATATAGTATAAAATTCTATAATGAAACCTTTGAAACAGCCTCTAACTTCTACCTGTCTTATAACAGACCTTTATGAGCTTACCATGGCTCAAGCCTATTTGGAAGCTGGAAAGACAGGAAAAGCTGTTTTTAGCCTTTTTGTTAGAAAGCTTCCAGAAAAGAGAAACTTTTTAGTTGCCTGCGGCCTTGAACCTTTGATAGAGGCTTTGGAAAACTTCCGCTTTGGGGATGCAGAGTTGAAATATCTTAAATCCCTTGGCATATTCAAAGATTTGTTTTTGGACTATTTAAGAGAATACAAGTTTAGAGGAGATATATACGCCATAGGAGAGGGAAGGATAGTCTTTCAGAATGAACCCCTTGTGCAGATAGAAGGTCCTTTGCCAGAAGTCCAAATACTGGAAACCTTGGCTATAAACGTGATCCACTACAACACCCTGCTGGCATCCAAATCCGCAAGGTGTTATATTGCTTCCAAGGGCAAAAGCCTTATAGATTTTGGGCTTAGAAGGGCACATGGCTTTGATGCAGGGCTTTATGGAGCAAGGGCTTCTTACATAACGGGCTTTGCGGGCACTTCCAACCTTTTGGCGGGCATGAAGTATTCTATTCCTGTCTTTGGTACCATGGCTCATTCCTTTGTTATGGTCTTTGAAGAAGAGGAAGAAGCCTTTAGAGCCTTTGCCAAAAGCTTTCCCGATAGAACTATCTTACTTATAGATACCTACGATACCCTTGAAGGAGCAAAAAAGGCCTTAAAGCTTATGAAGGAGGGTGTAAAGGTGGTAGGAGTACGTATAGACAGCGGAGATATAGAGAGGCTAAGCAAGGAAATAAGGGAACTTTTTGATAAAGAAGGCTTTAGGGAGGTAAAGATAGTGGTCAGCGGTGGCGTGGATGAGGAGGATATTCAAAGATGGCTTTCAAGGGATGCGCCCGTTGACACCTTTGGCGTAGGTACAAAGCTTTTAACTTCTTCCGACGCACCCTATTTAGACATCGCTTACAAGCTTGTGGAGTACCAAGGAAAGCCCAAATACAAGCTTAGCCCCGGCAAGGCAACCTTTCCCTACAAAAGGCAGGTAATTAGGCATTACCATGAGGGTTATATGGCTTACGATGAAGTGGCTCCCTACAAAGAAGGAGGATTAGTGGATCTGGTGTGTAAAGAGGGAAAACTTGTAAAAAATCTTCCAAGCCTTAGGGAGATCAGAGATCTATTCATGGAAGACCTTTCAAAGCTTCCAACAGACTTGAGGTCTTTTGATAAAAGGATAAATTACAGGGTTTTGGTATTATAAACATAAATTGCTAGTTTTAGAAGGTTCAAAAGTCTTTTGTAGTGGCAGGGCTTGCCCCTGCCCTTTTATTCTGGGCACCCGCAAGGGGTGCCCCTACCATCCTTCGGCTTTTAATAAAAGGATAGATTGCAGGGTTTTGGTATTATAATTTAAAAAGGAGGTTAAAGATGAGTAGAAGACCTAGCATAGAAAAGGCATTAAAGAAGGTATCTTCAAGGTATGAGCTTGTGCATGCGGCAGCAAAGAGGGTAGAACAGCTCCTTGAACGCAGCAATGATATATTCCTTTTGGATAAAAATAGGAAGGAGCTAATAAAAAAGACCTTTCAGGCAATAGAGGATATAGCCCAAGAGAAGGTGGTAATTAAAAGGGGAGAAAAAAGATGATTAAAAGCCTTCTATTCCTTCACCTTTTCTTTGCGGTGGTTTGGATAGGGGGCATGATATACAGCTTACTTTTTCTAAGGCCTTCCTTAAGAGAGATAACTCAACAGGAAACAAGGGATAGATTTCTAAGGGCGGTTTTTTCTAAGTTTTTCCTTGCTGTTTGGATATCTATTTTGGTGATTTTTATAAGCGGTATGGGATTGTGGCATGGCTACAGAAGGGATTTTACAGAAAATACCCTCTTTCATACCAAGCTTTTCCTTTTTGGGCTTATGGCTTTCCTCTTTTTCTACATATACTTTTTCCTCTTTAGAAAAAACAGGCTAACTCACATTCCAAACCTCATAGGTGTAAATCTGTTGATGGGAATACTCATCCTGCTCATAATCACCTACATAACATAGATGCTTGCCTTACTTCTTTTTCTGCTTTTCTCCCTGTCTTGGGCACAATTACCAGAAGAATACCAGCTTCTTATAAGGTTTAACCAAACAATGGATCTATCCATAGGCTACAGAATACTTAAAGAATATCCTAATGCAGTCTTCAAAGAAGACCTTATGCTACTAATGGCAAAGGAAGAATTGTCCAAGGGTGAAGAAGAAAGGGCAAAAAACTTGGTCTTAGGTATAGATCCCAATAACCTAAGCCCTCAATACAGAAAAGACTACCTCAACCTTTGGAAGAGCTTAAACTTAGACCCAAGGGTGGGCTTTTTGAAGGCTCCAGTCCTTTTCAGGGAGTTTATACCCTATGTTAGCCTCAGTCAAGATCAAGCCCTGCAAGCTTCCGAAGAGCTTTTTAGAAGAAGGTACTACAGAGAGGTTATAAAACTTCTTGAGCCCTTTGAGTTCAATAGGGTATGTTTTACCCTTGGAAGGTCCTATTATTCTTTGAAAGAAAGAGACAAGGCTATAGAGATCTTTGAAAATTGTGAGGACCAAAGGGCAAAGGGTGAATTGGCTGTTATCTATTTTGAAGTGGGTCAAAGAGACAAGGTAGAGGAGATACTATCCAACATAAAAGACGGGGAAGTGCTTTCCAACAGCCTTTTTAGGATAGGAAGGCAAAGCCTTTTAAGAGGGGACTATCAAGAAGCCATAGGGTATTTAAATCGCATGCCAGAATCTTACTCAAGAGAGTTTAATTTGGGCCTTTCCTATTATGCCCTTGGCAACTATCAAAGGGCCTTTGAGCATTTTCTAAATTCCTTGAAGTATTCGGACAATAAAGAGGACAGGTCTGCCAGCTACTTTTGGGCTTATAAAAGCTGTCTTACCTTTGATAGGAAAAGGTCTAAGGAGTACCTTATAAAGGCCTCCAATGGGTCGGGGTTTTATTATGCGGTGGCGAACTATATGATAGGTCTTCCGATAGCCAATAAGGCCATAAGGGTGGTAATGGAAGATGAAAATATACCAAAGGTAGCAAGCATCGTAAGAGCTATCAGGTCTGCAGGCTTTCCCGAGTATGCAAGGTTGGAAGCCTTCAAGAGGATAAGTGAATTGTCTTCCTCGGATATTTTAGCCATATCTCGCTTTGACCCTTTTCTTTCCATAAGGCTTGCGGTAAGGAAGTATGGTTATGGTAGCTTTGTCTACAACGCGGTAGCCTTTCCTACACCCTTTAAAAATGCCGTAGAAAAAGCTTCAAATAAATATGGTATAGAACAAGCTTTGATATATGCGGTGATGAGACAAGAGAGCCTTTTTGATCCTTACGCAGTATCCGTTGCCAACGCAAGGGGCCTTATGCAACTAATAGACAGCACATACCAGTACATGGCAAGGAAAGAAGGCATAAGGATAAACAACCCCTACGAGCCAGACACAAACATCTTGCTCGGAAGCGCCTACCTTAGATATCTTTTAGATCAATGGGATGGCGACTTGGTTAGAACTCTTGCCAGCTACAACGCAGGACCATCGAGGGTGATAAATTGGAAAGAATATCAAGATGTTTATCTTTTTATAGAGACAATTCCTATTACGGAAACAAGAAATTATGTGAAAAGGGTATTCTACAATTACTACCTCTATAAGGAAATTTTAAAGTGATTGAAGCGCCTTTTGTATTCTTTCCAAAGTCAAGTCTATATCCTCCTCACTGTGGGCTGTGCTCAAA
>JBKBRK010000033.1:0-3014 GCA_046292245.1 Aquificaceae bacterium | reverse complement strand
CCTTCTTTCAAAAGGGCTCTAAAGAACCTTCCGAAGAGGGCAGTGTCTGAGCTTTTGGCGCTTTGATAGTCATAAACCTCTTCCTCTGTAAAGAATACGGTAAACATGGAGGCTATCTGGTTTATCCTGTGGGGTATACCTTTTTCCTTGAGGATTTGAGAAATCCCGGAGGTTAATCTTTTTGTTAGTTCTTCCAAAGTTTTGTAAGGGTTTAGTTCAAAAAGTTCCCTCAGGGTTGCTATACCTGCTACCATAGAAAGGGGATTGCCCGATAAGGTGCCCGCTTGATAAATGGGGCCTTCTGGAGCTACCTTTTCCATAATCTCCCTTTTGCCACCGTAGGCTCCCAAAGGCATACCGCCTCCTATTATCTTTCCCATACAGGTTATATCAGGTTCTTGTCCAAAGTACTCTTGGGCTCCGCCTTTGGATAGTCGGAAGTTGGTTATAACTTCATCGCATATAACCAAGGCGCCGTAATGCCTTGTTATCTCCCTTATGGCTTTCAAAAATCCGGGCTTTGGAAGAACCACACCCATATTGCCCGCAACGGGCTCCACTATAACACAGGCTATATCCTCTCCGTATCTTTTGAAAACTTCTTCAAGGGCTTCCACACTGTTATAAGGTATTACAAGGGTAAGCCTTGCTATTTCCTCGGGAACTCCCGGAGTGCCCGGTATGCCCAAAGTGGCAACGCCAGAGCCTGCGCTCACCAAAAGGGAATCGCCATGCCCGTGATAGCAACCTTCAAACTTTACCACATACTTCCTACCTGTGTAGCCCCTTGCCAATCTTATGGCAGACATGGTGGCTTCTGTACCAGAGGATACAAACCTAACCATCTCCACGGAAGGCATGGCGGACACCACCCTTTGAGCAAGCTCTATCTCATGGACGTTGGTAAGGCCGTAGGAAAGCCCCTTTTCTGTCTGTTCTTTTATAGCTTGAACTACCTTGGGATGGGAATGCCCCAGGATTAAAGGACCCCAAGACATAAGATAGTCTATGTACTCTTTTCCATCCACATCCCAAAGCCTTGAGCCCTTTGCCCTTGAGACTATTATGGGATCACCGCCTACTGCTTTAAAAGCCCTTACAGGAGAGCTAACACCACCGGGCATAAGAGATCTTGCCCTTTCAAAGAGTTTGCGATTTTCCATGTTCATTATTATACCAAGTTAAAAACTCTTCTCTCCTATAGGGAAGGTATAATTTTAAAAAGTATGATGGAATCTGCCTTAAAGCTTTATGACTTGCTTGAAAAGAAGCTTGGAAAGGAAGAAGCCAAAGAGTTTGCCAAAGCTTTGGAAGAGGTAATAGGGGATATAGGGGAGTTGAAAAAACAGGAGACGAAGAAGGAATTAACTCAAGACCTTGCCACCAAGCAGGATATAAGGATAATAGAGGCACAGATGAAGGGATTAGAAACCGAAATAAAAAGAGTGGAAGATACCCTAAGGGCAGAGATAAGAAGGCTTGAAGCCTACATGAGAATAATGATAGTTTTGCTACCGATAGCCATAGCACTTTACAACCCAATCTTTGCTCAACTCATTGGTTTAAAGCCATAGTGTAAAATTACTACCATGAAGACTGTAAAACTTTTGCTGATATTTTTGGTGCTTGCCTTTGCCATGGCTCCCGAGATGAAGTTGAAAAGGGTGCATGGCAATGTTTATATGGTTAGGGGTATGGATGCCCTGCCTTCTTTGGAAAACAGGGGCTTTATGTCCAACGCCTTTGGGATACTTACAAAAGAGGGATGGATAGTTATAGATTCCTTATCCACTCCCGAACTATCCAAGCAATTTGTGGATAACTTGATGCGTGTTAAAAAAGCCCCCATAAAATACGCCATCATAACCCACTACCATCCAGACCACTGGTATGGAGCCCTTACCTACGAAAAGCTGGGGGCAAAGGTAATAGCCCACAAAAAGCTTTTGGACTTCTATCAATCCGGGGAAGCACATACAGCCCTAAGGGCAAACAACGAAAGGTTTAAGGGTCTGTATAGCAGTGTGGTCCTTGTGGCACCACACATGGTGGTAGAAGACCGCACCTCCTTGAGGGTTGGCGATACTACTTTTGAGATAATCTCCATGGCACCAGCCCATACAGATAACGATATTGTGGTTTATATGCCCAAGGAAAAAATTCTCTTTGCAGGGGACCTTGTATATAAGAATAGATGAAGAGGAAAAGGAAAGGAGAAAAGAAGAAATATTAGAAGTCCAAAAGGAAATAACTCAAAGAAAAAACCAAGAGTTTGTTGGCAAAGAGTTAGAGCTTTTGGTGGATGGTTTTGACCAAGAGTTTGGATATGCGCCCGTTGGCAGGATATACGCACAAGCTCCAGAGTTGGATGGTATAACCTATGTGGAAGCGCAAAGGGATCTAAAAGCGGGTGATGTTATAAGGGTTAGGATAACACAAGTGGGAGAGTACGACCTGGGAGGGGAAGAAGTTTAGCATAGTATAATATAGCCTGCGGGGGGATATTGTTATGAGGCTTCGTATCCTTGCAAAAACGGAAAAGCTTCCTGTAATCTACAGGCACAGGATCTTAGCCCTTATAAAGGAAGCTTTAAAGGGATCTAACCAGAAATATAAAGATATCCTCTACGGCGAGGAAAAGCCCAAGCCTTTTACCTTTAGCCTTTTATTGCCAAAGGAAAGGGAGCAAAAAAGAGAAGTATTTTCTTTAAGTGATGGCATAGAGATAGAGGACTATGTCTTTTACTTTCCAAAGGATTCTTTCCTTTCCCTTTTGATATCTTCTTATGATTACGAGTTTTTGATGAACCTTTATAACGGATTGCTTAAAATCAAGTCTTTTGCTTTTAACAAGGAGATAACTATAAATATATATGGATTTTCTTTACAAGAGGATCCAAAGATTGAGGAGGATGTTGTTGTTTTTAAAACCTTATCTCCCATACTGGTGGAAAACAAGGATGGAAAGCCCCTTTTGAAAGAGAACGGCTCCTTTGATAGCAACCTGCTTAATG
>JBKBRK010000032.1:0-14767 GCA_046292245.1 Aquificaceae bacterium | reverse complement strand
TTTATAATTATATATGCCGGGGGTGTGGCGGAACAGGCAGACGCAGCGGACTTAAAATCCGCCGGCCTTTGGCCGTGAGGGTTCGAGTCCCTCCACCCCCATAAATACCATGATATTAAGCGATGGCAGTATAAAGGAACTTATAAAAAGGGGCGAGATCCTTGTAGAACCCTACAAAGAGGAAAACATACAAGCATCTTCCATAGACCTCACCCTTGGTGGTGAATTGCTCTTTTATAAAACAGAGTGTATAGACATAAAAAGCTCATCGGTGCCTGTGGAGAAGGTGATAATTCCCCCGGAGGGCTTTCTTATACCACCAAAAGCTTTTATGCTTGCCACAACCGAGGAGTATATAAAGCTTCCTGAGGACATCACCGCCTTTGTAGAGGGTAGGTCTTCCCTTGGAAGGCTTGGGCTGTTTATAGAAAACGCAGGATGGGTGGATGCAGGCTTTGAAGGGCAGATAACTCTTGAGCTTTACAACGCCAATAGCTGTCCCATAAGGATCTACAAAGGGGTTCGCATATGCCAGATAGTACTCGCCAAACTGGATAAAAAAGCCCAAAGGCCTTACAGAGGAAAGTACCAAGGACAAAGAGGTGCCACCCCTTCAAGGATATACATGGATTTCTACTCTTAAGGGCGCTAAGGTCTTAAAATCCTAAGCTCAAGCCTTTGTATTCTTGTAAGTATATCCTCAATTATTTCCTTTTGGGATAAGGCTTTATTCAAATCACCCCTTATGTGGGATACTTCAATGAAAAGCTCGTCAATCCTTCTATTTGTCTCATCAATTCTTTGGGTATTTTGCATGATTTCCGCTTTTAGTTCTGCTCTTGTCTCGTCAATTCTCTTATTGGTTTCATCTATCCTTCTGTTGGTTTCGTCAATTCTTTGGTTTGTATACTCAATAGACCTTTTTATTTCCCTTACCTCAGCCTCAAGGTTAGCTTGCCTATCTTCAAGAGCAGAAAGTCTCTCGTTCATAGATTCAATAGCAAGCCTAAAACCAGCAAGCTCTCCCGTAACAGAAGATTTAAAGTCTTTAAACTCCTCTTTTAGATCTCCAACTATCATATCCCTCAGCTTCTCCGCAAGTTTTTCAATATCCATTATCTCCTCCTTGCTTTTATCTCAATAAATCAATGGACTTTCTTCCTGCAAAGCCTTCCTCCAATTCATGCCAGTACATAATAGTGTCCTCGTCCTCTTTCCAGCACAACCATATATAACGGTTTTGATGAAAGGATAGAAAATCTACCAGTATAGGGTCTATACCCTTTATCACACCACCGAGGGATTCAATCTTTTGGAAAAGCCTTTTTATGTCCGAATCTAAGTCCCTTATATGACTTTCTATATACATCCTTTCCAAAATATCTTTTTCCTCTTCAAGCTTAAGAAGGTAATCTTGGAGCTCTTCCTTTTTTAGGTTTATCTCTTCTACTATGGGTTTTATAACAGCTATCAGTTCTCTTGCGGTTTCTAAATCAAACAGCTTCATGGCTTATAAATTTAGGGCAAAAATACCGTTGAGCAACAGTTGGGAGATATAACAGGCTTTAAACCAAGGCTCTTGGCATAGGTAAAAATACCTTCTGCGGGAAAAGTTATACCATTCACTCCTGCGTGAAGGGCATAAAAGTCAAGCTTAACTCTATCGGGTCCCGCAGGCCTTGCACAGCCTATCACCAAAGGCCTTTTGGGAAGTGCTTTTCTTGCATAAAAGATGACCCTTGCGCTATCTTCTGCCTTTGGAGGTGGCAAAAGTTGGAAGCGAGCCTTTCCATAATAGGGCATAACCACCACCAACACCAAAGCAGAAGGGTCAAACTGGGCTACCATGTCTATGGCTTTATATTCTCCCTTTATTTGTCCATAATGAAGGCCGATTATCACATGGGGAACTATGTTATGGTGGTATTCCTTCAGGAGTCTGAGGGATTCCTCATAATCTTTAACACTCCTATGGGGTAGCTTATAAACATCCCTTATGGTTTCATCATCCCCTATTATATCAAGCAAAACGGCATCCACCTTGGCTTCCTTTAGACCCTCCGATAGCTCTTTATCCACAAAACCCACATGACAGCTAACCAACATACCCAATTCTTCTTTAATCCTTTTCATAACCCCCAAAAAGGGATATAACTCCACCACACCATCCTTGTTGGAACCGCCCGATATGAGAATCCCCTCTACACCCTTCTCTTTGAGTTGGTTGGCGGTTTGCCAAAGGTCTTCTGGGGTGGTTGCGGGTATCATATGCCAAAGGATCTTTGAAGCACAGTGATCACACATAAGCTCGCAGTTTTTACCGGTTATGGATATATCCACAAACTTGGGAGTTGTCTTTATGGAAAAGTCCTCTACCTCATAATGTTTAAAGCCCGGGCTATAAAAGTGTACATCTCTTCCAAAGTTTTTGAGTCTTATTTCATAGCCCTCACTAATCTCCTCAAGGAGTTCCTTGTCAAGCTCTATATCTTCTAAGGAGGGTGGGAAAAGCCCACCCTTTACTTCCATCATCCGCACTTTATACCCTTTTCGTTTATTACCTTTGTTAGAGCATCTATAGCCGCTTGGCCCTTAAGTAGGCTGTTTATTTCCTCTGGGTTTGTGGGCTTTATCTTTGCTATCCATCCAGCACCGTAGGGGTCATCGTTCGCCAAGGCGGGATTTCCCTTTAGGGCTTCGTTTATCTCCACCACCTCTCCCGTAAGGGGTGTGGGAACGGGTCCTACCCATTTACCACTCTCTATGGTGGCTATACTTTTGCGCCTTTCTATGACCTTTCCGGGCTTTTTGGGGGTATAGGCCACCAACCTTCCCGCCATTGCTGCCGCCACGGATGTTAGCCCTACAGTGTAGGTACCGTCTCCGTTATCCTTTGCCCAGGTGAAGGCATTTGCCTCCGCATCCACGTCGTACAAAAGGTTCTCGGGTATGTTGCACCCATTAACTACTGCCATCTTTACCCTCCTTTATAAGAATTTTTAAAAGGTTAGCACTTTATCCGCTTCCATCGCCCTTAGGGCAAACTCGCTTGCCGGGAAAACCCCATCCAGCTCCCGTATCAAATCCTCAGGCTTGTAGCCCAAGGAGTCTATGGCTTGCTTACAGGAATAAAACTTAACGCCCGCCTGCTTTGCATCCCTCATAAAATCGTACACGGTTTTTAACTTTTTGCCATTTGGGGAAAGGCAGTTGGGCTCGCCCGGTATGATCCTTTCTGCCACGCCTTTCTTTAAGAGTCTTGTAGCATCCATGTTAAAGAAAACATCTACCTCTGCCTCGTTGGCAGCCATCAAAGCAGCGATGTAAAAAGGGGCGGCGCACCTCCAAGGAGTCTTTGGTCCGCTTGTCATAAGTATAACCACCCTCACAACTCTATAGACCTCCTTGCTTCTGCCTCATCAGGAACGCCCACAAAGGCAAGCTTCCCGTCTATAATGGTGGAAGGGACAGACCTTACTATAAGCTTCTTTGCCCACATCTTGCCCTCAGGCTGGGCTACATCTAAAACTTCGTATTTAAATCCATACTCTGCCTGCAATTTTTTCCACAAGGCATCTGCATCAGGACAAGTGGCACACCACTGAGAAACTAAGAGTATTACATGCTTGTCCTTTGCCGCCATTATGTACACCTCATACAGATTATATCCCATTCATCAATGTATTTTTTCATCTCCTCTACAGCATCCTTTCCGTAAAGTAGGTCCTTTAGGTCCCTTTGCAAATCAAAGGGCTTCATCCTTACTATCCATCCTTCGCCATAAGGGTCGTAGTTGATTATATCGGGCTGCTCAAGGACTTTCTCGTTTCTCTCCACCACCTCACCCTCTACGAGGGCGTTTACTGGACCAGCCCATTTCCCACTTTCCAAGGATCCCACGGGCTTTCCCTTCTTTATGACCTTTCCTTTATCCTTTATTCTTGCATGCAAGAGCCTCCCGGCGCGGACTTGTCCCACGTCGGTAAGGCCCATGGTTACAGTGCCATCTTCGTTGACCCTAAGCCATGTTTGAGTTTCTATCTCGTAATAGAGGTTTAGGGGGATCACACAGCCGTTATATTCCCACTCTTCTGTACTTTCAAATCCTTTTAGCCCATCCATGGATTAACCTCTATTATGCAAGTCCAAGCCTTTTAAGCACTGGTAGGGGGTCCGAAAGGTTATCCTTTAGCTTTACGTCGCTGGCGCTATAGCCAAGGGCAAGTCCAAGAAGCTGTGTAAAGTAGGCAGCAGGTACATCCACGTCGGGCACACCCTTCATCATAAGCCTATGACGGTACATCTCAAGGGATGCATGGCACAAGGGGCATTCGGTGGCTATTATGTCTGCACCATTTCTCTTGGCAATTTGAAGGATCATCATAACAAACTTCTCGGATACCATCTCGTCGGAAAGAGAGTGGGGTCCTCCACAGCATTGGGTATGCATAGGTTCAAACTCTACGCTTGTGGCTCCGGCTGCCTCTAAAAGGGCGTTCATATAATAGGGATGCTCATCATCGTCTGCCGTTTCCCTTCTTCTGGGTCTTGCATCCTCATCCTGTCCGCCTGCATGGGCATAAGTCCTTGCATAAAAGTGGGGCCTTGTGTAGAGGCATCCATAGTAGTTGGCTACCTTTAGCCCCCTCAAGGGTTTCCTTGTTTTCTCTTTGACCTTTTGAGGTCCTGCTTCTGTATAAAACCATTCAAGGATATGATAGGTCTGGGGTATTTGGTCAAGGAGGTCCACACCACCTTCTCTAAGCAGGGCGTTCACTTTATCAAAGATAGCTTTGTCTGTTTCCAAGAAGTATTCAGCCCTTTGGAGAGAAAAGGAGCATCCATTACAGGGCGCCACTATAACGCTATGCCCTTGCTTCCTTGCCAAGGACATGTTCCTTGCGTTCATCAACATGGTACCCATGAAGGTCACGTTTTTAGACTCCATTGCACCGCAGCAGTTATAGTCTTCCAAGTAGTCAAGCTCCAACCCCAACTCCTTTGCCACTATTTTTGTGGATATGTCATAAGCCCTTGCCGCGCCTTCAAGGGAACAACCGGGATAATAAGCTACTCTTTTTCCTATTACGCCCATTTTCTAACCTCCTTAATGTAATGCTCCTTCTTCTTGCATTACTTTGCGTAGCACCTGCTTAAACTTGCTCCAGTTTTTGGTCTTTGGATGGAAAAGCATGTGCTTGGCATTTAGTAAAAGAAAGTCTATGTTCATAGACTTTATAGGCTTCGTGGTTAGCTGCTTTAGCCACTCGGGGGTATCCCCTATGAAGGGTATGGGCTTTTTGAGTATGGGGTCTTTAAAGATTTTATAGCCCTGTTTTTCTATCCATCCAAAGAGCAATTCACCATCCTCTATCCTTCCATATTCCACCACAGACTCGGTAAAGAACTTGTCAAACTTTTTGGAAGGATACTCTTCTACAAGCCCTCTCTTTGCCATAACCTTGAGAATAGCCTTTATAACTTCTTCTACAAGGACGCCCTTGGGACATCTGTGGGTGCATTTGTGGCAGGATACACACCTCCACATAACATCCACACGCTTCTGAAGTTCATCAATCATTCCAAGCCTTGCAAGGTATATAAAGTGCCTTGGATTGTATCTTTCGTCCCAGTAGTTGTGGATTGGACAAGAGGCGGTACAATAGGAGCACTGATAGCATTGATTTATGGTCTTGCCCTCGGGGGTGTTTAAAACCTCCTTGCCAAAGTCAAGGTCATAATCGTTTATAACCCTGGGGAGTATTAAAAGGTTCCAGTCCCCAGATACATCCACACCGTCAATTACAAGCCTTTCTTTCCTAACAATTCTCTCAGGCTCTACAAGGCTTCTTTCGTGTATAGCCATGGTTTATACCTCCAAAAGGTCTTCGTTCCTCAAAACACCAAGTAGTCTCCGCGCCATAGACCCCGCTGGCGGGAAAAAGCCCTTGGCGCTGTGCATGGTTGAAAGGGTCATATAATCCACATAGGTGGCATATATCATGGCAAGGAATATATCCACAAAGAGATATCCCCTTACCTTTATCCCAAAGTCCAAAAGCTTTTCTTGTATCTGTTTGTATATCTGTTCAAACTCCTCATAGGTCTCACCGTACATACTTCTCTTTGGTGGTTCTTCCTTTAGAAAAACCACCGCACCACTTTCACTCTCTGGATCCCATATCCAGCTTGTCCATAACACATATTCCTCCGGGAAGGTAAAATGAAGGATCTCGCTGGCTATATCCCTTGCCATCCTTTTATCTACACCCCTTATCTCTTTTACAAACCTTTCAACCCTTTCTTCCCAGCTTTTTGCCTTTCCATAGAGAAGGTCGCTTACTGCCCTTTTTAGCTTTTCTATGCCCGTCTCCTGAATTATCCTCTCTCTCCTTCTCCTTGCTGGAAAGATCTTTTCAAGGATAAGGTCAAGGTCTTCTTCCGTTAAAGAGGGAAGTCTTTCCTTGCTAAGGGCTTTTTGGAAAAGGAGGGACTTGGCGAGGAGATCCTTGTAAAATTCTTGCACAAACTCCTCGCCTTCTCCAAGGATCTTTATCAAGTAGTCCCTAACTAAAAAGTCATCAAGTATTACAGGTTTTTTCATACCGCCACCTTTACACCAAGGAAAGCTGCGGCTTCTGCTGCTGCTGCCTCTCCTTCTGAGAAGGATGATTCTATATCTATGGGTCCTTTGCAAGCCCCTGCTATGAATATACCGGGCTTGTTGGATATTATGTTGGAACCAGACTCTTCTGAGGGTATTAAGAATTGACTATCAGGGTCTTGGGCAAGCCCAAGGATCTTTGCCACCTTCTTGGTACCCGGTGAGGGCTCCATTCCAAGCACCAAGACAACCAAATCCATAGGAACTTCAGAGGGTCTTTGCACTATGGTGTCCTCGTGCTTTATCCTTAGTCTGCCGTCAGCAGGGCTATAAGTTATTTCCGCTATTCTACCCCTTACATATCTAACGCCATACTGTTCCTGTGGTGCCCAGTAGAAGGGGTATTCCCAAGTGCCATAGGTTCTTACATCCATGTAATAACAGAAAACATCCACGTCTGGGTAGTGTTCCTTTATCTCAGACCCTTGAAGACCCGATAGGGCACAGCCATACCTACAGCAATGCACGTTGGTAACACCAAGCTGTCTATCCCTTGAACCTACACAGAAGACAAAGGCTACCCTTTTGGGTAGTTGTCCGTTGGAGGGCCTGTATAATCTTCCTTCTTGAGAGAACATCTTTTCAAGCTCAAGGTTGGTTATTACGTCGGGATAAAGGCCATAGCCAAGCTCTCCCTTCCTTCTTGGGTCAAAGTGTTCAAAACCCGTTGCCACTACGATGGCGCCCACTTCGTGCTTTTCCCCATTGGAAAGGGTTGCCTTGTAGGATCCGGGCTCTCCCTCACAGGCTGTTAGTTCTGTGTTTAAAAACACTTTAATATTTGGATTGCTTTCCACCTCCCTTATGTAAGGACCTATCACCTGGGAGGGCTTTAGCTTTCTTGGAATAAGGGTGTGGTAATGGTTTTTAATGGGGTTCCCACCCAGCTGACTGTCTTTTTCCACCAGTAGGGTGGAGATGCCAAGCCTTCCCAAAGTTCTTGCTGCTGCAATCCCTGCTGGACCACCGCCTATAACCAGCACACTCTTTGACATGTTTTACCTCCTTAATTAGTTCTTAAGGGGGCAAAGCCCCCACAAAAGCTTAGGACTTAAACAAAGGTATGTTGGCAGTAGCAGAAGCCTTTGGCTTACCGGTGGAAGTCCTGCTGTAGGGTTCATAAAGGTCGTACTCTTTGAAGAACTCCATGAGCTCATCGTACTTTCCAGCTTTTTCAAGGTCTGCTATGTACTTAACTGTGTCTTCCCATTCTTTTCTTAGCTCTCTCCAGTTGGTTATACCCATCTTTTCCAAGAGGGGCTCGTAGTTGGAGCAGTTCCAATAAAGCTGGACCACCTTGAAGGGATGGGCTCCACAAGCCAAGGCTGCAAACATTACGTCGGACATAACACCAACGGGGTGATACATGCCATGGGCCTTACCTATCCACTGGTTCTTTTCAAAGGTGGTAGTACAACCCGTATCGTGGGTTACTATAAGGTCTGCCTTTACCTCTTCTGCTATAACCTTTAGCTTTCTTTGTAGGGCAAAAGACCTTGTAAATTCCCTTTCTGTTAGTATGTGTCTAAAGCCAAAGCCACAGCAATCGTACCAAGTGGAGTAATCCACTATCTGGGCTCCAAGGGCTTTTACCACTGCGGCAGAGGCGGCAGGTCTTTGGCCATTGTAAACCTCCGGATCATAGGGATAGTCATCCGCTATCATCTTATAAACGTGGCAGGCGTTATGAATAGCTACCCTTACGTTAGAGACATCTATACCCTTTGCCTTGCTCTCTTTTTGGTAAAGCTCCGCTATCTTATACCTCATAGCATGAACCCATTCCGAGTAATGGACTACCTCTTGGGGTATCACTATCCTTCCATCTTCTGTAAGCCTTCCGAGTTTTTTAAGGATGGGCTTTACCGCATCCCTAAGCTCCTTGTTCATTATAAGCTGTTCTCTGGTTTCCTTGTAGGATCCGAAGGAAGTTCCGCAGTGGATAAGGGGGTAATAGCCCGTCTTCCAAGCTTGGTGCATGTTTCTAAGCCAAACTGCCGCAAGGGCTACTGGGTTGGAGGTGCCAGAGCCGTGATAGTTCCATGCGGTACAGGAGGTTTGATGGGGCTCGTTTAAATAGTCAAGGCCAAACTTGTTCATAAACCAGAAGACAGAGGCAGGGTATCCAGGGATGTTTCCGCATTGGCCACAGGACTTGTGGTGCCAAAGCTTGTTGGTGGGTATGGTCTTTATTCTACCAGTCCTTGTAAAGACCTCCACCGGTTGATGTTCTTGCGTGATCCTATGTATGAGGATTTCCCCCTTTGCCTCAAGCTCTTCCATCATTTCAAAGATATGGTCATAGTGGGCGCTGTACTCTTTGAGGGGGAAGGGGGGCTCCTTGGGGTATCTTAAAAGGCCTCCGGGGCTATTATGTCCAAAGCCATGTCCGTGTGCCATGGTTATACCTCCTTAAAAGTTTTTTTGGGCTTCAAACCCTTTTGTTAGCTTATTCCTCTTCTTCATAGAGTTCTTCATACCTCTCTTCGTTCTCTTCCACTATATCCATTATGACGTTATAGAGGTTGGGATCAAGCTTTTCAAGCATCTCAAATATTCCCGTCTCTCTCCATATGGTGTACATCTCTATGGCGGTTTCCAAAGAGACTTCCCAAGCGGTTTTTACCGATTTTCCTACATCAAAGGGTATGGCAAGCCTTTTTGCTCTTAGGTTTTCCATGTTGTCTGCCATCTTGGGTCCCCAGTCTGGGAAGAAGTCGGGCTGTAGCATGTCCGCGGAGAGCTGGTTTCCTGTGGTCATAACCTTTAGAAGAACCCTTCCATAGGGCTTGAGAAGGTCTTTGGTTGCCTCAAAGGCGTTGCGCACTGCCACTTCTCTCATTATGGCTACAAGACCACCGGGGTTATTTACAAAGGGACACCTTATCCAACAGGTGAAGCACTGGGAACATGCCCATATATACTCATGCATCATATCATAAAGGACCTCTACGTCCTCCTCTAAAAACCTTTGGACTATCTCCCTTGGAGAATAATCAAAAAATCTATTGGAGGGACAGGAAGCGGTACATACGCCGCAGTTAAGACAACCAAAGATGTATTCCTTAAAGCGGAAGTCCGATTTTACTTCCTCTACAACACGTACCTTTTCTTCCCAAGGCACTGCCTTGGTCTTTTCCGATATGGGCAGGTTATATCCATAAGGGTGGCCTTCCATAGTTATACCTCCTTTGGCTTTATTTCCATAAAGTTATCACCAAGGTGATGATAGTCAAATAAGTTTTGCTTATATGAATTTAAGCATATGCTTATAATCCCACAGACAAAAAAAGGTCTATAGGGTGAGCACCGCATACTCGCCACTCATGAGCTTATCAAGGAAGGCGGCTCCGCCTATGATACCGTCGCAGAGCTCTGGATTGACATCTTCTTTTTTGTATATCTCCGTTAGGTCAAGGGAGGGCACGCAAAGGTATATCTTAACTCCTGCATCCTTTGCCATCTTTATAAAGTCGTATATGGTTTGTTCCACCCCCGGTCTGACCTTTACCTTCTTTGCGTTATCCCTCATAAGGAGAAAGCCCGCCTCAGAGGTTATAACCATCTCCACCTCATAATCCATGGTGGTAGCTGCGGTAGCCAGGAAGAAGGGAGCTCCCGCCTGTGGGTTTATAAGTTCTCCTGTGGTCGGCTCTGCCCTTTCAAAGAAGGGCACCGTTAAGATGTAAAAGAGTACCTTTTCGTAGGACATCTCTATCCTCCTTAAACAAAGATTATCATGGGTTTGTCCGCTTCTATTACGTAGTTTATAAAGGTTGCTGCACCGGCAGGTGGCTCAAGGCCCTCTATTAGGTCCTCATATTTATAACCAAAGAGTTCCATGGTCATCTGGCAGGGTATAAGCTTTACTTCCGCCTCTTTGCATGCTTCTATAAGCTCCGGTATGTCTGCAACGCCGTGCTCCTTTATGGTCTTTTTCATCATAAAGCTCATAAGGTCTGTCATACCTGGAATGATACCCATTATTTGTGGAGGTCCGGGGAGTATGGAAGATATGGTGTTGGTTAAAGAGTTCTGCATAGAAGGTGGGAAAGCCATAGGCATGGCAGGGTTTCCTATGGGGGCTATTTTCAGTTCGTGCATCTTCTTTTTATGAATTATGTTAAGGCCATAGAAGGTAAAGAAGATAGCTGTTTCTATGCCAAGGGATGCGGCGGTTGAAGCCAGTATAAGAGGCGGATATGCCATATCAAGAGTGCCTTTGGTCGCTATTATAGCAAGCCTTTCCGTAGCCATATTTTAACCCCCCTACTTTTTCCTTAGATAGAAGATTATCTTTCCACCTTCTTCTACCACTTCCAAAAGTTGATGCCCAGTTCTGTTGCAGAAGGCTGGTATATCTGCCTTTGCTCCGGGGTCTGTGGTTATAAGCTCTAAAACTTGGCCCGATTGGAGTTCTTCCATTGCCTTTTTTGTTTTTAAAACGGGAAGAGGGCAGTTAAGTCCAGATGCATCTAAGGTCTTGTCGGGTGTAATTGTTGCCATTTTTATTACCTCCTAATTTAGAATTACCCTTTTATTATAATTCAAAAACCCAACCTGCCATTAAAAATATGTGATAAAAGTATAAGCTTTTCTTATACAATTGGCGAGAAATTCCCTTTTCATCGATAGCGCAGGCATCCTTGCCTGCGATAAAAAACTTTTCTAAAAAGATAGAGAAAGATAAAGCGTAAAGGGAAAGCCTAAGGTATCCCAGATATGCGAGCATATCTTGCAAAAAGTAGCTTCTAATGGATCAACCAAAGAACGTCGGACACAAGGCAAACACCACCCACTTTTTTCAGAAGGGGCCTAAGCTCTTGTACTATCTTATTAACAGTCTCTTCGGTACAAATGGTAAATATATAGCTGTTTTTAAACACGTCTGTCAATTCATCTCCTGCCATTACACCCCTTTCGCCCTTTCCTAAGGCATCCTTTATAACCGTATAACCCGATACCCCTGTCCTTTCAAGGATTTCAAGGACCCTGTTTAAAAACACACTATCCACCACTATCTCCACCTTTTTCATCGCCTCCATGTTATCACCCCCACAGGGAATTCACTATAAAGTAATACAAGGGTATGCCCACCGCTATATTAAAGGGAAAGGTTATAGCCAGAGACATGGTTACATAAAGGCTTGGATTTGCTTCGGGTACGGAGAATCTCATAGCAGCTGGGACTGCTATGTAAGAGGCACTGGCACATAATATAGAAAACATAAAGGCATCACCCTTTTGAAAGACAAAAATCTTAGCAATACTTATTGCCACAAGGGCGTTAAATATGGGAAGCAGTATACCAAAGGCTACAAGGAATATACCCACCTTTTTTATCTCCCCTATTCTTCGCCCCGCCACCAGTCCCATATCTAAAAGGAAAAAGGCAAGCATACCTTTAAACAAGCTTCCAAACAAAGGCTCCAAAGCTTTCCATCCCTTTTCTCCTGTCAAAAAGCCTATAATGAGAGTTCCCATCAATACATAAACAGAAGGATTTAGAAAGGCTTCTCTAAATACTTCTTTCCAGTCAATCTGGGAATTGTTTCCTCTTTTGGCAAACAGGGTTAAAAGGATCAACCCTATAACTATGGCGGGTGATTCCATAAGGGTCATGACAGCTACCATGTATCCGCCGTAGCTTTCCCCAAGGGTATTTAAGAAGGACCCTGCGGTTATAAAGGTAACCGCACTAATAGACCCATAGGTGGCTGCTATGGCTACCGCATTATAAACATCAAGCTTTAGCCTAAGTATGAAAAATGCATATATGGGCACAACCACTGCCATAAGTATTGCCAAAAGGAGCACTTTGGCAACTTCAAAGGTTATACCGCTTTTTGAAAGCTCATAGCCTCCATGAAAGCCTATGGCTATGAGAAGATACAGGGAAAATAGCTTGGGCAGGGGCTGTGGTATTTCAAGCTCGGTTCTAAGAAGCACGGCGCCAAGCCCAAGCAAGAACATAAGCACCGGTGGATTAAGTATATTTTGCAAAAGAAGGTCAAAGCCCATTTTTAGCTCTCTTCAATAAGCACTAAAAAGGAGGGACCTTTGTAGTCGGGCACATCTATGGGGCTGTCTATGTAGCCAAAGGAGTAGTTGATAGCCACGGGTATGGGATAGTTTTTTAACCTCAATATCCCTTTGGCTCTTATTACCTTATCTGGTAGATTTCTAAGTTTTTCTTCAAACGCCCTATAATCCACTGGATCTATGAGATTTATTACCCTTTGCCTGTAAGTATGTTCGTGGTTATGGGAAATATCTTTAAGTTGGGCAAGGGTGTATATGCCCTCAAAGACCTCTTTCGGCAGTTTTCCATAAAAAGTTTCGTAAAGTTTTATATTGGTGTAGTAGGGTTCGTTGGTAAAGTAGTTAACCGGTCTATGGGTATACCATGTTTCCATAACTTCCCTTTTTATCTCTTCTAACTTAGGGCTATCCACAAGGTCTATCTTGTTAAGCACCAATATATTGGAGCCACCTACCTGGTACTTTACAGTATTGTCTTCTTTGTACCTTTCAAAGTTGGCACAGTCCACAACACACAAAACACCCTCTACAGTGCATCCCAAAGCTTGTAGGCTTATTACAACGGGGAAGGGCACCGCCGCACCAGAGGTCTCCACAAGAAGTACTTCTGGATGGTACTTTTCTTTTATTTCTTCTAAGGCCTTCTCAAACTCCGAATGCAAGGAGCAACATATACAACCCTCTGGAAGCTCTAAAACTTCCGAATAGGCATTTTTTAATATCTTGCCATCTACCCCTACCTCTCCAATCTCATTTACTATAACCGCCACCTTTTTGTTTTTGAAGTATTCTCTTGCAGAGTTTATCAAAAGTGTAGTCTTACCACTTCCAAGAAAGCCCGTTATAACAAAGGCGGGTAGCATCACTCTCCGCCGTACTCTACCGAATCTATTCCTTCCATAAACTGCTGTATTTGAAAAGCTACAAAGTTGGCAAGATCCTTTACATCCTTTTCCCAATATTCGGGGTCTATGTCTATCTCTTTCTCATATACGTCGTGTCCCTCTACTATGTACTTTACCTTTATGTAGGGGAAGTTCTTTGTTTGACAGCCTTCTTCCATCTCCTCTGGAAAACAAAGCTCCAAATCCAAGTCTGGGTTCGCCATGTTTTTCAAAACCTCTTCCGCCAAAAGTTCAAACTTTCTTTCTAGGTCCATGAGCCCCTCCTTAATCGCCAGTGGTTACCATAACCATCTCTATACAGTTTCTCTTTAATAGGTCAGAGCACACATAGACACATATAACACAGCCCTTGCACCTGCCATAATTGACCCATGCCACATGTTTTGAATCGTGATACATCAGGGTGTTTGGCTCCGGACAAAAAAGAACACACTGCTTACAGTTATATTTAGCACACTCCTTCTCCTTTACATCCGCCACATAGTACATGCCTGCCTTGCCTCCTTATACGCTATTTTAACCCGTTAAGGCTTCTTCTTCAACCCATCCCCTTTCTTCCGCTATCCTAAAGGCTTCTCTGATAACCTGCATGTTCTTTTCAAGAAGTTCCATCTTTTTCTTAAACTTCTTTTCTATGGCGCTGTCAAGGGATGCAGTGCCACCAGAAGCCACAAAGGTGTTTCCCAAGAACCTTTCTCTAACAGCCTGTTCTATGTGCTCAAACCCTACTATCCTTGTTATACCAAAAAATAAGCCCAGCATTGCCATGTTGGTGGCAAGCTCTGTGCCCGCTATCTCAAGAGCTATCTTTGTGGCGGGAAACATATAAACTCTGGTATCAAGCTCCTTTAATATAGCCCAGTCTTCTGGGGGTATTATATCCACGTCTGTGTTTATTATCGCAAGTCCTTTTTCCTTTAGCCCAGAGTAGAAGGGCATTGTATAGGACTTTCCGTGGGTTATAACCTGTGGGTGGTATATCATTATCACGTTGGGATAAACCACCTCTCCCACTTCGTATATGGGCTGGTCTGATGCTCTAACATAGGCTTCAACGGGAGCCATTCTCTTTTCGGACCCAAAAAAGGGTACCAGAGTGGCATACTTACCAGCTGCGGACATAGCATTACCAAGGATATGGGCGGAGGTGACAACC
>JBKBRK010000031.1:0-15105 GCA_046292245.1 Aquificaceae bacterium | reverse complement strand
TATCAAGGGGTATGGTATAAAGCTTTTTATCCTTTAAGAATACATCTACCGCAAGCTTTACCTCTCCCTTTACCTTAATCTTTGTACCCACAAAGCCTATATCTCCTGCGCCATGCTGTCCACACCCCTTTGCGCAACCAGACCAATGCAAACGCACAGGCTCCACAGAGGGAAGCCTTTGAGAGAGATATTGGGAGAGCTTTAAGGCATCTGTTTTGTTTTCAATAACTCCAAAGGCACAGGTTTTACTACCTTGGCAGGCTATAAGCCCAGTGAGGTAAGGAGAGGCAGAGGTTGGATATTTATTAAACAGAGGGTCGGAAAGTATCCTTTCAAGGTGCTCCTCTGGGATGTTTACAAGGTACAGGTTTTGATAAACAGAGAGCCTTATCTCACCGCTTCCATAGACCTTTGATAGATATGCCAACCTTTCCAGGTCTTCCCCCGTAAAGTTGCCCACTGGTACTATCAAGGGTATGGCGTAAAGGCCATTTTTCTGTTTGATTATACCTTCCCTTTCCCCCTTGTACTCTACCAAGTCCTCTCCCCTTCTCCATAGGTTTCTCATGAGCCTTCTCTCTATCTCGCTTCTAAAGCCCTCCCTTCCCAGCTCCTCTATAAGAAAGTAAAGCCTATTTTTGCTTCTGTCTTCCCTATTACCCATATCCGAGTAGATTTCAAGCACAGCTTTTGTTATATCCACAGATTCATAAGGCAGTACAAAAATATCCAGGTCAAGAGCTTCCACAGGGCCACCGGAGCCTATCTTACCGCCTGCATACACGTTAAAACCATAAAGGCTTTCCTTCTTTGCCAAGTAAAAGCATAGGTCGTTATACCTGCAGTTTATACTGTCCCTTTTTGAACCCACCAAGCCTATGTTAAACTTCCTTGGTAGATCTGCGTACTGTTTCTTACCAAGGAATATCTCCACCACCCTCCTGCTTATTGGAACAGTGTCTATTATGGAATCCTCTGAAAGGCCCGAGAGGGGATCTCCCGTTATGTTCCTTACGTTGTCCATGCCCGTTTGTAGTGTGGTAAGCCCCACCTTCTCTATGGCGGATATCACCTCGGGAAGGTCCTTTAACTCTATCCATCTTAGCTGTATTTGTTCCCTTGAGGTAAGGTCTATATGGTTTCTTCCAAACTTTTTGGAAAGGTGGGCTATAACCTTGGCTTGGTCTGCGTTTAGCTTTCCATGGGTTATCCTTATCCTAACCATGAAGTAGCCGGGCGTGGCTTTTCTGTAAAAGATGCCATACCACTTAAGGCCATACTCCCTGTCCTCTTCTGGTATCCTTTGCCAATCTCCAGCCTCTGCCCATTTTTCAAGGCTTTTTATCAAGTTGACTTCAAAGGGATGTTTAGCCTTCTTGTACTCTTCCACCTTGTTTACCTTTGCCGGTCTTATTTTTACATGCTCCTTTAACAGGGCTTCTAAAAGGTTTGTACATCCTCCGCAGGAGGTCCCTGCCCTTGTTAGTCTTTGTAAGTCTTCAAGGGTTTTTACGCCTCCTTTGATAGCTTCACGTACCCTTTCATAGGATATGGCATTACAGTTGCACACCATATCTTCTGGCTTTAAAGAGGTATCAAAGCCCTCTTTTATAAGGTCTTTTATGAGAAAATGGGGTTTTATGTTCTCCACACTCCTTCCACTCTTGATAAGCTCCAGGATGTTATTGCTTCCAGCCAAGTCCCCCATAAGTATTGCACCCACAAGCTTACCTTCTCTTATGATAGCCTTACGGTATCTGGTGTTATCTTTAAAGAGGATAATTTCATCCCCTTCCCTCTCCCCTATCTCACCCACAGACATAAGCTTTAATCCAGCCACCTTTAAGAGGGCGTAGTTCAGAGAGCCCTTGTACCTTTCTACGTTCCCATAAAGGATATTCTTGGAGCATACCTTAACCTGTTCCATTATGGGAGCTAAAAGCCCATAGACCTTACCCCTATGCTGTATGCAATCGCCTATGGCGTAAATGTCCTGCTCAGAGGTTTCAAGAAAGTCATTCACAAGCACGCCCTTATCAACCTTTATTTTGGAGTTTTTCGCCAGCTCAATCCTTGGCTCCACACCGGTGGCTATGACCACCATATGGGTCTGTATCTCCCCTCCATCGGAAAACCTAAGGCCGGCAACCCTTCTGTCTCCCAAAAGCTCCTCCGTTCTCTTTGAAAGCAAAACCTTTATACCAAAGCCCTCAAGGGCTCTTTTGAGCATATCGCTTGCAGTGCTATCTATGTATTGCTCCATAAGTATATCCAGCAAATGCACTAAATAGACCTCAAGCCCTATATCCTTCAAAGCCTTTGCACACTCAACGCCAAGAAGCCCACCACCTATAACCACAGCCCTTTTTGAGACCCTGGCAAACTCCATTATATTGTATACATCCCCTATGTTTCTAAAGGTGAAAACTCCCTTTTTGTCCACTCCCCTTATAGGTGGTATCTTTGGCACACCGCCAGTGGCTATAACCAATTTGTCATAAGGAAGAAGCCTTCCATCGGAGGTTATAACAGACCTCTTTTCAGGGAAGATCCTTTCAGCCTTCCTACCAAGGTGTACTTTTACACCCCGATCTTCGTAATAACTCCACCCATTTATGACTATTTGGCTAAAGAGCTTCTTTCCAGAGAGAACCTCCGATAAATGTACTCTGTTATAGCTTAAAACCCTTTCTTCACCAAACACGCTTATATTTGCACTGCTGTCTAATCTTGTTATTTCCTCAACTAAAGCAGCAGCTGCCATTCCGTTTCCAAGGATTAAAATCCTCATGGTAACCTCCTACTCTTATTCATGCAAAGATGTTGCCAAGCAAGGGCTTTTTAGGACATTAGCTTTTCTAAGCCTTCCCTTTGTTTTATCATAGTGTATATGTTAACAAATTTACATTTTTGTTAACATTTTTTAAATAATGTCAATTTGCAAAGCAAGTTGCCATCGGCATTTTCCTACTCCTGCCCTTTGGCATAGGATTTGCATGTAATGGAGTAAGGAGGTGAAAAGGCATGCTTAAGAAGGAGTTAATTGTTATAGTCAGGAGAGAAAAGAGTAGGGAGGTAAAGGATCTTCTATCCTCTATGGGGTTGGGTTATGTATCAAGGACTGTGAGGGGTAGGGGTAGGGAGGGTGGGTTGGGATACAAAACAAAAAAGGGGATGATAATGCCCCTTCTTCCAAAAACGCTTATCCTCACATGGGTGGAGGAGCCCCTCTACGAGGAGGTGGTTGAAAGGATCATGGAAGCAGCACATACTGGTTTTTATGGTGATGGAAAAATCTTTGTAATAGGAGGTTGATCATGAAGATGATAAAGGCTGTAATAAGACCAGAGAAGCTTTATGAGGTTATGAAAGCTTTGGAAAGCGAAGGCTTTAAAGGTATAACGGTCATGGATGTGGTGGGGAGAGGAAGGGAGGGTGGTGTGCAGGTAGGAGAGAAAAGCTACGATGAGCTTTCAAAGACTCTCATAATGGTAGCTGTTGAAGAGGAGCATGTGGATAAGGTAATCAGCATTATAACCAAGCATGCAAGCACAGGTATGTTTGGAGATGGAAAGGTCTTTGTATGCCAGCTTGAGGAAGTTTGGACCATAAGGACAAAGAAAAGAGAGCTGGGAGGTGTAAAATGAGACGAATTATAGAGGCTCTAAAATCTGGTAATCCAAAGGCCCTTTTTGCATCCTTTCTCTACTTTGATACGGGCTTTAGTATATGGCTCATGTTGGCTGCCTTAGCCCCTTTTATTGTCCAAGAGATGAACCTATCCCCTGCACAGAAGGGCTTTCTTGTTGCAGTTCCAGTCCTTGCCGCCGCTGTATTTAGGTTAAACTTTGGCTATCTCTATCAGTCCATAGACGGAAAGAAGGTGGCTTTGGCTGGTATAATCCTTTCTGGCCTTCCTTCTCTTTTTGCCCTACTATTTCCATCCTATTTGAGTGATTATACCGTGCTTCTCCTGCTGGGTATCTTTTTGGGAATAGGTGGTGCAAGCTTTGCTGTCGCCCTTCCCATGGCTGGGAGCAACTACCCAAGGGAGGTGCAAGGTCTTGTCTTGGGGCTTGCTGCCGCTGGGAACATAGGGGCTGTCCTTGACGGCATACTTTTCCCACCTTTGGCAAAGCTCTTTGGGTGGAGGGAGACCATGGCAATGGCGGGGATTTTGCTAATAATAACCTTCTTAGTGGTCTTCTTCTGGTCTATGGATAGGGGTGAAAAGGAGGGTAAAGGGTCCTATCCCCTTTTCGTCTTTGCCCTAACTATACTCTTTTTACTCTTCTTGGTTCCAGCCCTTGAAGGGGGGTGGTTTGGGGTAAAGGGTAAGGAGGCTCTTCTTTTACTACCTCTTATAGGAAGCGCCTTTGTTTTATCCTTCCTGCCAAACAAATACAGAGGGGTGTTCCTTGAAAGGGATACGTGGATAATGATATTTATATACAGCATAACCTTTGGTGGTTTTGTGGGTATGTCTTCCTATGTAAGCCTTTATCTTATAGACCAGTATGGCTTTTCAAAGCTACAGGCGGGAGCCTTAATGTCCCTTTTTGCCTTTATGGGAGCCTTTATACGACCCTTTGGAGGCTTCATTGCAGATATGATAAGCGGTGTTAGAGCTCTGCTCTTTATACTCTTTGGTATATCCGGTACCTATATGATACTTTCCGTGTTTAATCTTCCCCCCTTACTTGGCATAATCGCCCTTTTAACCATCTTTGCCTTCTTTGGACTTGGAAACGGGGCAACCTTTCAGCTCGTACCCCATAGATGGCCAAAGGTAAGGGGTATGATGGCGGGAATTATAGGCGCTGCGGGAGGCTTTGGAGGTTTTTACCTTCCCACAGTGCTGGGGATGGTAAAGGAGGCTACTGGCTCTTACTCCACTGGCTTCTTTCTCTTCTCAATGATAGCTTTGGCAGCTTTGGTTCTACTGAGGCTGGTACATAGTCAATGGATGGAATGGGCTCATGTTAGGTACGACTATGAAAAGGATATGCTCGTGGGAATAGCACCCAATGGAAGGGTTTCCATGGAGCTTATCTACAAAGGAGACTAAGATGAAAGGCTTTCAATGTCCTTATTGTGGTGTGGGATGTGGCCTTTTGTGGCACGAGGGAAAGATAAAGGGTGATAAAAAACATCCTGCTTCAAAGGGGGACCTTTGTAAGAAACCCCTTTACTACCCAAAGGTGATGCATGAGGGAAGGCTTTTGAAGCCTATGTATAGAGAGGAAAAGGAAAAGCCCTTTAGAGAGGTAAGCTGGGAAGAGGCATACCATATACTTGTGGAGAAGTTGAGATATTACCATCCAGACCAGCTTTACTTCTACCTATCTGGACAGCTTCTAACAGAGGACATATACGTAATGAACAAGTTTATAAAGGGCTTTTTAAAGACCAACAACGTAGACGCCAACTCGAGGCTTTGCATGGCAACCCCCGTAGCCGCTTACAAGCTTGCCTTTGGCTCCGACGGTCCCCCATGCACCTATGAAGATATAGAGGAAGCAGAGTCTTTTGTCTTTGTAGGTTCAAATGCCGCATGGACTCATCCCGTTCTCTTTAAAAGGGTATTGAAAAGAAGGGTAGGCGATCAAAAGGTAAGGATAATAGTCATAGACCCTGTTAAAACAGAAACCGCCCAAAGGGCAGACCTCCACATACCTATAAGGGCGGGTACCGACATAGCCCTTTTTAACAGCGTCCTTTATATCCTTTATCACAAGGGATGGCTGGACAGGGGTTTTCTGGAAAAACACGTGGAAGGCTTTAAAGAGGCTATGGAGGAAGCCCTCAACTATCCTCCCCATAAGGCCTCAAAGATATGTGGGATTGACCAAGAACATATATGGGAGCTTGCAAAACTCTATGCCTTTAGTAAAAAACTCATATCCTTTTGGTGTCAGGGTCTAAATCAATCCTCTCAAGGTGTTGCCAAAAACTTAAGCTTTATAAACCTCCATTTAGCCACAGGAAGGTTAAACCATAAGGGATGCCCCTTTGCCTTGACAGGCCAGCCAAACGCCATGGGAGGAAGGGAGATGGGGTACCTTTCCAACGGACTCCCCGGGTACAGGGATGTGAGGGAGGAAGAGGATAGAGAATTTATAGAAACCTTTTGGGGCATACCTAAGGGGAGTATAAAGGGGAGACCGGGTCCCACCATAACAGAGGCTATAGACCTTATACTGGAGGGGAAGATAAACTTACTATGGGTTGTATGCACAAACCCTGCAGTCTCACTTCCAAACCTTAAAAAGGTGTGGAGAGCCCTTGAAAGGGTATTCCTTGTGGTCCAAGATGCCTATTGGAACGATACCTGTAAACTTGCTAATCTTCTATTGCCCGCTGCCCAGATGGGAGAAAAGGAAGGGGTTATGACAGGCTCTGATAGGACTTTAACTCTGTGCAGGAAGTTTTCCGAGGCACCCGGTGAGGCAAAACCCGATTGGAAGATCTTTGTAGATTTAGCCCACAAAATGGGTTATAAAGAGTACTTTTCTTATACATCTTCTGAGGATATCTTCAAGGAGCTTAGGGAAGCTACAAAGGGTAGGCTCTGTGATATATCTTCCTTTTCTTATAAAGATCTGCCCCAAAGGTGGGGAGGTAAGGAACTGTACAGTACCCTCCGCTTTAATAGGGAGACAGGTAAAGCAAGGATGTACCCAGCAAAGTATGAACATTACGATGCTGAATTTATCCTTATAACGGGAAGGACTAAAAACCAGTGGCATACCATGACAAGGACGGGGAAAAGCTTGGAGCTTTTGGAGGGGGAAGAGGAGCCCTTTTTACTTATAAACCCAAAGGACGCTCAAGTAATGGGAATAAACGAAGGATCCCTTTTAAAGCTAATGTCCTTGGACACAGGAGAAACCATAGAGTTGAAGGTAAGGCTTGGAGATATAAAGGAAAGGCACCTCTTTGCACCCTTTGGTTATGGATGGGATTATGGCAAGCCCATAAACCTGCTGGTAGGTGATAGAAAAGACCCCGTATCAAAAGAGCCAGAGCTTAAGCTTACGCCCCTTTTAGTTGATGCAAGGGATAGGAGGACCTTTACCTATGAGCTTAAAGGGTAAAAGGGTGGCTGTTTGTGCTACAAGGAGAGCCTTGGATATAACGGAAAGAATCCATCAAAGTGGCGGAAGGCCCTTTGTAGAAGATATAGTAAGATTAGAGTACCTATCCCAAGAGGAGATAAGAGACAGGCTTTTGGAAGCCCTATCCTTGAAGCCCGACTTTTTCCTTTTCACCACTGGCGAAGGGGCTGAAAGGATCTTTGAGGTGGCGCAAGAGTATGGTGCCTTTGATGCCCTAAGGGAGAGGATCTTAGAGAGCTATCTTCTGGCACGTGGATACAAAACAAGGAAAGCCCTGATTAAATACGGCTTTAGGGATTTTCAAACTGTTGAAAATACGGAAGATTTTAAGGAGTTTTTAAAACCTGAAGGGATTAAAGAAAAGGCGGTCTTTCTCCAGATGTACGGCGAGGATCTTCCCTCTTTGGAGGATTATATCCTTGATAATAAGGGAAAGCTTATAAAGGTCTGGGTCTATAGATACGTATCAGATATTGAAAGGGTGGATGCTTTCATTGAAAAGATTTTGAAGGGTTTTTATCATGCGGTACTTTTCACCTCCGCCTTTCAGGTTAAGCACCTTTTTACAAGGGCAAAGGAGAAGGGCTTACACAGAGAGATAAGCAAAAGGATGAGTGAAGAGTTAATAACCGTAGCGGTTGGGTACACCACGGCAAAGGCTCTTTTTGAAAATGGTGTTGTCAGGACCTTAGTCCCAGAAAGAGAGAGACTTATGTTTGCATTGAAGGAGCTTGTTAGGGCTTTTGAAGATGGGTAAAGTGTACCTTGTAGGGGCAGGTCCAGGAGACCAGGAGCTTTTAACCCTCAAAGCCCTAAAACTCATAAAATCCGCAGAAGTCATACTCTACTCTTGGCAAAGCCAGATTGTGAGCTCCTTTACGTAGGAAAGGAAGAGGGAAAGCATACCTTAGAACAGGAAAAGATAAACCAGCTTTTGCTTCATTATGCAAACATAAAGGAAGTGGTGGTAAGGTTAAAAGGAGGAGACCGAGGGTGTTTCAAAAATGGCTAAGGTTTTAGTATGATTTTTCCTTATGAGAATGGCTAACTTAGATGCTTCCTACATTTACAAAATTGTTTTGCGAAAATCATCAGGTTATTGGCAGGGTGACAGTGTGTGGATAGTTGAAGTGAATTAGGTTATATGGACAGAGAGCAAGTTTGCTTGAAGAGTTAGAAAAGCTCGGATATGAGCCTGTGTGTATAGCTGGCGGTACAATAAGGAAGATGGTTAGGGCAGATGAAAGGGCTCAAAGATACAAGGACATATGGGAAGGTTGTAAGTTTGATATATGGTTATATTTTTCTACTCCTCAAAGGTCGGTGTTTTCTCTTGGGATTTTTGACACAGCCTCGGGCAATTCTTGAACCGCTACTACAAAAAATTTTTTTAACCTGTATAAACAACGCACGAGTTGCCCCGGGCCTATTATATATATTCCTACGAAAAACGGATCTCTCACGTAGGTTTTTTTGAAATTATTTAAAACCTTCTCCCTAAGCCCTGCGCATATACACCAATCGCACTAAGAAAATCTTAATTCAATACACTAAAATTTTTATAAAACCCTCTTGACAAACCATAGGGATGTTAATATAATATCTATCTGTAAAAAACTCCAAAGGAGGTGAAAACATGGCAAAGCTAAGACCCCTATACGATAAGATAGTGGTTAAAAGGTTTGAGGAGCAAGAGCAAAGGACCGCTTCTGGGATAATCATACCGGATACTGCAAAGGAAAAGCCCCAAATTGGTGAAGTTATAGCGGTTGGGGAAGGCAAGCTTCTCCAGAACGGCCAGCAAGTGCCACCAAAGGTAAAGCCCGGAGACAAGGTGGTATTCAACAAGTATGCGGGCACAGAGGTGGAGCTTGATGGAGAAAAGTATTTAATCATGTCAGAGGATGAAGTCCTTGCAATAATTGAGTAAAAAATCTTTAAAAGGAGGTGATAAGATGGCGGCAAAGAAGGTTATCTACGGAGAAGATGCAAGGGCAAGGCTAAAGGCTGGCGTAGATAAGCTTGCCAATGCGGTAAAGGTCACCCTTGGTCCAAAGGGTAGAGAAGTGATCATTGAGAAAAAATGGGGTACACCCTTGGTGACCAAGGACGGTGTGACCGTTGCCAAGGAGATAGAGCTAAAAGATCCCTATGAAAACATGGGAGCCCAACTTGTAAAGGAAGTAGCCTCCAAGACCTCAGACGTGGCTGGTGATGGTACCACAACTGCCACTGTTTTGGCTCAAGCCATATTCACAGAAGGTCTGAAGGCGATAGCTTCCGGTACAAACCCCATGGATATAAAGAGGGGTATAGACAAGGCCGTAGAAAGGACTGTGGAAAGTATAAAAGCTCAATCTATACAGGTAAGCGGCAGGAAGGAGATTGAACAGGTAGCCACCATATCCGCCAACAACGACCCAGAGATAGGTAAGATAATAGCGGATGCAATGGAAGCCGTTGGAAAAGATGGTGTTATAACGGTGGAAGAATCCAAATCTGCACAAACCACCCTTGAAACAGTTCAAGGTATGCAGTTTGATAGGGGATACCTTTCTCCTTACTTTGTAACCAATCCCGACAAGATGGAAGCTGTTTTGGAAGACCCCTTTATACTCATCTATGAGAAAAAAGTCTCCAACGTAAAGGACCTGCTTCCAGTGCTTGAGCAGGTGGTAAGATCTGGAAGACCTATACTCATAATATCGGAAGACGTAGAGGCGGAAGCCTTGGCAACCCTTGTGGTAAACCACATAAAGGGTGTTATAAGAGCATGTGCGGTAAAGGCTCCCGGCTTTGGTCAAAGGAGAAAGGATTACCTACAGGATATAGCTATACTAACGGGAGGAACCGCCATAACGGAAGAGCTTGGTATAAAGCTTGAAAGCGTGGGTCTTGATATGCTTGGTAGGGCAGATAAGGTGATCGTAGACAAGGATAACACCACCATAGTGGGTGGTAAGGGCTCAAAGGAAAACATCCAAGCAAGGATAGAACAGATAAAGAAGCAAATTGTGGAGACTACATCCGACTATGATAGAGAAAAGCTTCAAGAAAGGCTTGCAAAGCTTTCTGGCGGCGTTGCCGTCATAAGGGTTGGCGCTGCCACAGAAGCGGAACTAAAAGAGAAAAAGGCAAGGGTAGAGGACGCGGTCCATGCTACCAAAGCCGCAGTGGAAGAAGGCATAGTTCCAGGTGGTGGTGTGGCTTTGGTAAGAGCCTCAGAAACCCTTGAAGACCTAAAGGTGGATAACCACGACCAACAGATAGGCGTTGATATTGTTAAGAAGGCTTGCAGGACTCCTCTAAGACAGATAGCCGCCAATGCAGGCTTTGAGGGCTATGTGATCCTTGAGAAGGTAATACAGCTTGGAAAGGAAAAGGGTAGGCCTTGGGGCTTTGACGCCGCCACCGGTGAGTATAAGGACATGATAGAAGCGGGAATCATAGATCCAACCAAGGTGGTAAGGATTGCTATACAAAACGCCGCCTCTGTGGCTGGAACCATGCTAACAGCAGAAGCCCTTGTGGCAGAGATCCCAGAAGAAAAGAAGGAAAAGGCGCCCACACCAGAGATGCCAGAGCTTGACTAATACCAAGCCCCCTTTTGGGGGCTTTTTTTATTTTTTGTGCTATAATATAAGTAAGTATTTACTATGAAAGAAGTTGTGCTGTTTTTACATCTTATCTTTGCTTCCTTGTGGATTGGGGGTATGCTCTTTTTGGTGGTGGTTGTATCCCCCTTTGTAAGGAAGTTGCCCATAAGAGACCAGATCTTTCAGGAAGTGGGCAAACGCTTTAGCCTTTACGGAACTTTTATCTCTCTTATGGTTCTTTTTATCACGGGTATTATAAACGCTTACAATATTGTGGGCTTTTCTGGTCTTTTTGACTTGTCAAGCGCATACACTAAAACCCTGCTTCATAAGATAGGTGTATTTTTCATTATATTCATTGTATCCTTAACCCACGATTTATATTTTGGACCAAGGGCTGTTTATTCAAACTTTTATAGGAATATGGCAAGGCTTTTGGGATTTATAAATCTTTTCCTTAGTATTTTTGTGGTTTATTTGGCAGTGAAATTAAGATTTGGAGGTTAAAAATGGCAGAAGTGTTGAAACTGGAAGGGGACTTTTCAGACTTTATGCCTGTAAAGAAGGGGCTTTATGCAAAGGAAAGCTTAAAAGTTATAGCCTTTCACTTAAGGGCTGGGCAGAGGATAGCTCTCCATACTTCCCCATACAAAGTTATAACTCTTGTTTTGAAGGGTGAGGGTGAGTTTTTCGTAGGAAGTGAAGAGAACAGAGAAAGACTAAAAAGCGGGGAGGCTTTGATCTATGAGCCTATGGAACCTCACGGCTTTGTAGCCCTTGAGGACATGGCAGTGCTTGCCTTTGTAATAGGATAAGCCATGTTTTACATCTCAAAGGTAAGTATACCCTTTTTCTTTCTTGCCCTTTTTGACCTTATGTATTCCTTGATCCTTAGAGCCTTCTCCCTTGATGTTAAATCCTTATGGATTATAGCAGTTTTTGGCTTTGCAGCCCATACCATAATGGGCGCCATGTATCAAATTGTGCCCAACTCTCAAGGAAAGCCCCTTAAGCTACTTTGGCTCTCTTACATAGTCTTTTCTTTAAGCTTGCTATCCTCACTTTTCTTTTACCTTTCTCAACATTCTTATGGAAGCCTTATCTACCTTATGGCTTCTTTACTTTTCCTTTTTCAGGTGCTTTTATCTATAAGGAATTTCCAACCTATAACGGTGAAGTTTTTAGTTTTGGGCGCTCTTTATTTTTCTTTGGCAAGCCTTTTTTTGTTTCTTTCCCAGCTTGGTTATGTGCCCTTTGCCTTTGCGATACACACCTTAACCATAGGCTTTATGTTTAACGTGGTTATTGGAGTGGAAATCGCTTGGATACCCATGATCTACATGGAGCCTTTAAACCTTACCCTAAGCAAAAGGCTTTTTTATCTTAACCTTTTCTCCACACCCTTTCTGTTGATAGGTTTTTATTTAAACAGCTATAAGCTTATAGCCCTTTTTAGCCTTTTAGTTTTATCCTCTGTAGCCTATTACCTTTTCCTTATCTATTCCCTTTTCACAAAAAGGCGCATGCCAAAGGAAATTCCCTATGTGTTGCGCTACTTTCTTTTAGCTCTCCTCTTGCTGCCCTTTGGGCTTGTGGTAGGGGTTTGGATGGCGGGTAAGGATGCGGTTTCTTATATGGTCTTTTTGCATTTTGACCTTTTGATCTATGGCTTTACTGCCATAACCATAATGGGCGGTCTAATACATCTTTATCCAAGGATAGTTTATAACATGAGGTTTTCTGGGAAGGAGGGTATTTATATATCAGACCTAATAGAGGAAAAGGCTGTAAAGGCTTTATTGCCCTCTATAGCCCTTGCTCTGGCTTGGCTTATCTTTTCACAAGCTTATGGAAGTCCCCTATCCTATATCTCCACTTTACCTTACATGCTCCTTTGGCTTTATTTTACCCACTCGGTGCTTCTAAAAGGGCTTTCCTTTAAACACAAAAAAGGAGAGGTTGAATAAGCCCATTGGCTATATATTTTGTCGTAGGCAAGCTTGCAAGGTCCCACCGGGACAAATTTATCACACTGGGCGAAATTTAACCGTGCTAAGCCCGAAAGAAATGGGGCTTATGGAAATACGCCCCTATACAGGGATTTTTCGTCCAATCTATTGGTACAAAAGTTCTTAAATTATTCAACCTCCCTTATGCCGACCATACTGCCTCTTTTGAATTTCCCACCCAGCGTATAATGGTATAAGGAATGAAGTTATTACCAGTTTTTTTCCTTGTAGCCCTCCTCAGCTATTCACCCAATATATCCAAGTACCCCTTCAAAAACGAAGAATCCCTACGTACCATAGTAGCCTTTGAAATGGAGCACTCGGGGAACTATATTCAACCCACCCTTTTGGGAGAACCTTACTTTAACAAGCCACCCCTATTTAACTGGCTTATAGTAGCCTACTCTTACCTTTTTGGATGGAGTGAAACTACCGTAAGAGCAGTTAGCTTAACCTTTCTTCTTTTAACGGTTATTCTTTTGGGATTGTTTTCTTATATTCTCTTTAGAAAGGGGGAGCTGGCTTTACTTTCTGCTTTGATCTTCATTACCTTTGGTAATATACTCTTTTTTTACGGATTTTTGGGGGAGATTGATATAACCTATACCTTTTTTATATTCTCGGGAATTTTTTCCCTTTACTTGTGGTGGCGAAGGGGATCTGTCCTTCTGGCATTAGCTTCTGGCATTCTCTTTGGTTTTTCTGTGCTTTTGAAGGGCTTTCCCGCCTATGCCTACCTTATTCTGTCCCTTTTTGCCCTCTCTTTGTATAGTAAAAGCCCAAAGCCCCTTTTTAGCAAACAATCTCTGCTTATTTATCTGATCACTTTAATCATACCCTTACTTTTCTTTCTGCAAGTTCCAGAACCTTTTACTTATTTAAAAACCTTGTGGATAGAAAGCTTTAGCAGAGTGGGGGGAGATTTTTCAAGGTTGGAACACATGGTTAAATATCCTCTTATTAACTTCAAAGACCTACTACCTTGGAGCTTTTTATTTTTAATAGCTCTTTACTTTCTGAGAAAAAACTTAACTCTACCATCGGAGATAAAACTGCTTCTTTATCTGTTCTTTATCAATTATCTACCCTACTGGATCTCCAACTCGGCGGGAAGATATATTCTGCCTTTGTATCCCCTTTTGGCGGTTATCTTTTCCTTTTACATACACAGGGCTATGGAATACCCTTTTATGAAAAGGCTTGCCTTTGGACTTTTGATTCTTGTAATATCTTCGAGATTTTTATACGGTCTTTTCTTCTTCCCTTACGCAGAAAACATGGAAACATCAAGGAAGAAAATAGCCATGGATATTTTAAGCTTTGTAGGGGATGGCAAAATAGCCTGCGAATGCCCGGAAGAGAAAAGCGTGTGTCTGTATTTGGGTATATGGAAGGGAAAGCCTTTGCATAGGTTGGGGGAGGAAGAAGGAATAAGCTATGTGATCTCTTGTGAAGAAAGCTATGGGAAAGAGATCAAAACTTATAAATTGAAGGATAAAAAGATAGGATTGTTTCTAAATAAAATAAATTGAGCAGTTTATTGACCATCCCAAAGGAAAATTTTAAAAGGTAGGGGCATATGGTATACGTTCCTATAGAAAATTTTCTCGTCCGACGTTTGTTTCCGTTAATATAATCATTAATCATGGAGAGCTTTCAGGATAGAAAGAAAAGAATTGAGAAGTTGCTCCTTGATCCCTTTAAGCCCCATGCCCTAAGGGAAGAGTTAGAAAGCCTGCTTAGAGATATACCCCATATGAGCGAAGAAGAACTAAAGGACCTAAGCCTATTCCTTGAAAGCTTAAAGATAAGGCTTGAAGAGAATTACAATATATGCTTCGGTTGGATGGAAGAGGTTTTAAAAAAGGGCTTTAAACTAGAGGCTTAGCTTTCTAAAAAGGTATATCCGAATAGATTATAAAAAGCTTTATTTGACTTATCACACCCTCCACCACCTGCCTTTTCCCCTCAACTCATATAACACCCCTTCCCTATGGCATAACACCACCATCAACATCTTTATAGCCCCACCGCCTCTTTTTACTGATGGGCTTGTCTGTGGGCTTTTTTGAGTTTTTCACCGGGCTTTTTTATACTATAATTGAGAACATGCGCATAGAGGACCTAAAAAACTCCGCTTGGAGGTTTAACGAAAGGCTGCAGTTTTTAAAGGAAAGGGGAAGGATTTTAACAGAAGAGTATGAACCCATAGTAAGGGAGATAATCCAAAGGGTTAGAGAAGAGGGGGATTTAGCTCTAATAGAATACGCCAAAAGGTTTGATAATCTTGAGATAACTTCGGAGACTATGGAAATACCCTACGAAGAGCTTGAAAGGGCTTATAACGAGATAGAGGAAGAGGTTAGGTCTGCCCTTGAGATA
>JBKBRK010000030.1:0-15296 GCA_046292245.1 Aquificaceae bacterium | reverse complement strand
CTAACTTCTTTAGCCCACTCAGCGCTGGATCCATCAGCACTGCAACTTTGAACTTTTATGTAGGAAATGCAATAGCAAGTGGCAGCCCTAACTTTAGCGTTACCATAGACTCTTCAATAACGAGCGTGCAGCAACTTGCAAACGCCATAAACACCAAAGCTTCTGGAACAGGCACTCCCATAAGCGCCAAGGTTGTGGATAACAAGCTCTTCTTAGAGACCAACAATGGAGAGACAATAGCTGTGCAGGTAAGTGTAGCTGGTGCTAATCTTAGTAATGGCGTAAATGTCAATCTTGGCCAAATACTCCAGGGGGCTGGAACTGTTCGATTTACCGCAACTACCAACTACGCCTACTACATAGACGTGGGTACAGTGGATATAGCGGGTGTTGATAGCTATAAGCTTGAGTATTCTGGAGTCTCTGCTGCAAGTGTAGGCTTTAACTTTAACATCTCTTCTGGTAGTTATGCTAATGCAAAGAACCTTTATGCGGTTAATGTATTAACCAACCAACAAGCTGAAGAGTCTATGCTCATAGTCAAAAAGGCCTTGCAGCGTGTAGATACTATAAGGGCTCAAATTGGAGCGGTTATGAACAACCTTCAATCCATATACGACTCGCAGAAGGTAGCTCAAGATAACACAAGGGAAGCGGAGAACGTCATAAGGAACACCGACTATGCGGAAGAGATGACCAACTTTACCAAACTACAGATAAAGATGCAAAGCTCCATGGCTATGCTGGCACAGGCAAATCAGTTGCCTCAGATGGTCTTGCAGCTCCTTAGGTAATAAGAAGAGGGGCTTTCTGCCCCTCTTTTTTTAAAGGAGTGGTAGCATGATTATAGGAGCAAAGGATGTAAGCCAAACAGTACCAGAGCAAATTGCCTTTAGTCAATCAAAGCTTCAAGAAGGGGCGCTCAGTAGCATAAGAAAAGAGATAAACAAAGAGATGGTTCAAGAAGCCAACAAATCGGAACAAAGGATAAGCTCGGAAGAGCTAAGCAAGCTTATGGAAGAGATAAAAAGAAAGTTTGATATGCTAAGTAAGTACCTAAGAATAGACATTGACTCGGACCTGGAGATTCCAGTGGCTAAGATAATAGAAAAGGATACAAACAAGATAATAAGGCAAATTCCACCCGAATATCTTCTGGATTTGATGAAAAAAATAGACCAAACGTTAGGTATACTTTTAGAGAGAGAGGTATAGATTATGGCTGGTGAGATATACTTTAACAACCTTACGGGAAAGTTTGATTGGGGCTCTGTAATAGACCAGATAATAAAGATGAAGTCTTTGCCCTTTCAAAGGCTATCTCAGGAAGCTCAGCAAATACAGACAAGGCAGTCTGCTCTACAAAAGCTCACCGAAGCGGTAGGCGGCCTTTCTCAAACCTTTGAAAGCCTTAACGTGGATGACCTGTTCAAAGGCAAAAGGGCAGAATCCTCCGACAGCTCCGTGCTTACCGCCACAGCCACAGAGAACACTCCAAACGTAACCCTTAACATCAGCGTCAACCAGCTTGCTCAAAAGGAAGTACTTATAACCACGCAAGGGATCTCCGATATAAACGCCAATATAGACTGGGACTACTTTCGCATAGCATACAATACAGGAAATCAATACCTACGCTTTGAGATATCCTCTGGATCTGGTAAGCTATCCGACTTGGTGAATGCCATAAACAACACCGCGGGTGATAAGATAGTAGCCAGTATCTTTTACGACGGAAGCCAATACAAGCTTATGCTATCGGAAAAGGATGAAGGGGCTTCTACTGTAGAGACCGGTTCTGGTGCCACGGTTATCTCCTTTGAAGACTTTCCTTATATAAACGGTCAGCTGTGGGACGTAGATACTTCAAACCCTCTCCAGCAGGCAAGAAACGCCCAGATAAGCATGGGTTCAACCAATATCACAAACCCCACCAATAGATTTGAAAACATCATAACAGGACTTAACGTAGAAGTAAAAAAGACTGGAAGTGTCACCATAAATGTAAGAGATGATTATTCAAAGGTTGCAAGCTTTTTTAATGATTTTGCGAAAAACTACAACGCAGTTATATCTCAGGTAAATAAACTAACGGACAAAGAGGCTATCTTTCAAGGGGATTACTCTATAACTGGTATAAAAACAGAGCTTTCAAGGATGCTTGATGAACTCTTTGCCAACGACCTTGTAAATATAAAGGAAGATGGCACCTTGGAAGCAAACACCTCTGCGGTAAATTCCCTTGCCAGCGCAAATCCACAGAAGATGAAAGATATAATTTCAAGGCTTAAGGATACCATGGGGGCTTATGCCCTTAGAACTTCTACAACCCTTGGGAGCTTTACCAACGACCTTCAAAGCAGGCTTGACCAGATAAACTCAAGAGCCAATGAGCTTGGAGAAAGGCTTGCAAAGGAGGAAGGAAAATTGAGGCTTGAGTTTGCAAAGGTTGAAGCCTTTATGAACAAAGCTCAAGAAACCATGGCAAGGATTCAAGCCTTTATGGTAAGCCTTTCCGATATGCAAGGAGGTAAAAGATGATAAACGCATACCTTGAAAATATGGTATTCACCGCAAACCCCGTTAGACAGGTGATCCTTTTATACGACAAGGCTATTTCATGCCTTGAAGAAGCTGTGGAAATCATGGAAAAGGGATCCCAAGACTACGAGGATATAAAGGCAAAGTACCAAGCCTTGGGAAGGGCTACGGAGATATTAACCGTGCTAAAGCTTACGTTAAATAAGGAAGAAGGCGGTGAAGTAGCAAAAAACTTGGAGGATATATACGAAGCCCTTTCAAAGGATCTAATAAGGATAACCATAGAAGGCGACGAGCCAGAAACAATAAAAAAGATGGTTAAAATACTCAAAGATTTAAGAGAAAGCTGGGAAGAGGTAGAAAGGAGTGTATATGGGAAACCTAAAACAGACACTTATGCAGTGTGAAGTTTATCTAAAGCAGGGAGAATGGGATAAGCTACTGGAAACCTTGGAGGGAATTAAACAGGAATATATCCAAGAGCTTGACCCAAAAACCGCCGAAGAATGCCTTGGGATACTAAATTATCTGATAAAAGAAAGTGAATCTATAAGAAACAAGATGGCGGAGAGCCTTATAAACATCAAAAGGTTTAAAGAGGGGATCGTATATTAGAATTCCCTCTGAACCAGTTTGGTAAACAGATCTCTAAGCCTTCCCTCTTGGTCAAAAGGTTTTACAAACTCTAAAACCTTGTTTAACTCTTCCATGGCTCTTTTTTCTGTCTTTTCCACACCACCAGATTCAAGGACTATTTTCCTTAACCTCTCATGATCTTTATGGAAAAATAATTCCTTTTGGTCCTCCGTTAGCCTGTCGAACACAGATATTAAAGGATAGGTGCACTTACCCTCCGCAAGGTCTAACCCCGCAGGCTTTCCAAGTTTTTCTTCCTCTCCGTGATAATCAAGGGCATCATCCACCAATTGAAAGGCTCTTCCTGCCAGTATGCCTATTCTATAAAAGTCCCAGTGATCTTCCCTTCCAGCCATCAAGGCTCCCACAGCCATACAGGCACCAAAAAGGGCACCCGTTTTATAGTCTATGATTTTAAAGTAGGTATCTTCATCAATGATCTTACCAAGGTTTCTTAGCTCCATAAGTTGTCCTTGGGACATCTTCATAACCGCATCGCTTAGAACCTCTATGGTTTCAAGGGTGCCAAACTTGGAATACAGGTAAAGGGCTTTGGCGTACATGTAGTCCCCAGTAAGCACGCAGGCTTGGTTTCCAAAGACCAAGTTGGCGCTTTTTTTGCCCCTTCTTGTTTGAGCTCCATCCACCACGTCATCATGCAACAAAGAAGCCACATGCACATACTCTATACCAACCGCCAAGGGAACAGCCCTCTCCACATCACCCTTCAAAGCTTCACAAACCATAAGAGTAAGAAGAGGCCTTATGCCTTTGCCACCCGAAGAGATAATATAGTAGCCTATATCAAAGACTTCACGTACTTCCGGATCAAGGTAGTAGAGTATCCTGTCCCTTAGGTCTTCCGTTTTTATCATAGGCTTTAATTAGTATAAACCACACTCACCATTGGGCGGCTATCTTTGCCTTTTTGTTTAGATATTTATCCACCGCAAGGGCAGCTTTTACACCGTCTGCGGCAGCTATAACCGCCTGCTTTATGTTGTTGCAGAGCACATCACCGCAGGCAAAGACACCGGGCACAGAGGTCATCATCTCCTCATTTACCACTATACAATGCTCTCCTGTCATCTCCACTTGGTTCATCAGAAAATCCACAGAGGGCTTGTTGCCACCAAGGAATATAAAAACACCATCCACTTGAAGAAGCTTCTTCTCTTTTGTGTTTATACTTTGCACCCACAAGCCTTCCACCAGAGAAGTACCCACTATCTCCAAAACTCTATGGTGTAGCAATATTTCCACCTTAGGGTTGAACTGTATATGGGATACCATTTCATGTGGTGCCTTTATCCTGCTGGAGGGTACCACCAAATATATCTTGTTGGCAAAACGGGCTATAAACTCCGTCTCTTCAAGAGCATAGTCATCCTCACCAATTACCGCCACGGGCTTGTTTTTAAAAAAGGCTGCATCACAGACCCCACAGTAGGAAACTCCCTTGCCCAAAAACTCCTCTTCACCCTTGTACTTGTTGGTCCTTTCCATAGCACCAGAGGCAACTATTACAGCCCTTGCTTTAAACTCCCTGCCGTCTATAGTGTAAACCTTTTTGATATCTCCCAAAAGGTCTGTGGCTATCACCTTACCCCTTACAAACTCCGCACCAAAAGCCTTTGCATGCTCCCTTATGAGTTTTAAAAGTTCATACCCCGATAGGGGTCCTCTTATACCCGGGTAGTTTTCTATCTGTTGGGTAACGCCCAAAGCACCGTCCGCCTCCGCCCTATAAAGGACAAGGGTAGATAAGCCAGCCCTTGATGTATATATAGCCGCAGAAGCCCCCGCAGGACCACCGCCGATTATTACCACATCATAAACCTTGTCTGTGTTGAAATCCAAGGTTAGCTCCATTTTTCCTCCTTTAGAGTTAAATATAATAGCCCCCAAAGGGGGCAAAGGTAGAACTACTTAAGGGCTTCATATACTCTACCCACAAGCTCCTCCGAGGGCTTTAGGGTCTTATCTCCCTCCTTCCATTTTGCGGGGCAAGCTTCGTCCGGGTGGCTCATAAGGTAGGCGTTTGCCTTCATCTTCCTGAGAAGCTCTTCTGCATTCCTACCCACATTGTAAAAGTTTATCTCCGCACCCACAAGGACGCCATCAGGGTTTATTATAAAGGTTCCCCTCAAAGCCAGCCCTGTGTTTTCATCATACACTCCAAAAAGCCTTGAGACCTTTCCCGTAGGGTCTGCTCCCATAGGATACTTCACCTTCTCAAGAAGCTTTTCACTTCTTTGCCATGCAAGGTGGGTGTATTTAGTATCGGTAGAAACCGATATAACCTCCACACCCATCTTTTGGAGCTGGTCATAATACTCCGCAAGGTCTGCCAACTCTGTAGGGCAGACAAAGGTAAAGTCTGCTGGATAGAAAAAGAGTACCAACCATTTGCGCTCTTTGAGAAGGTCTTCAAGGGAAACCTTCCCAAAGGAAAGGGTTTTTGGGTCATAGACCTCCATCTCAAAGTTTGGTACCCTTTGGCCAACCTTTACTTCCATCTTTACACCTCCTTAAAGTTTTGTTATTGAGTATTATATGGAATTGATAATAATTTGCAATATGATAAAAATCAAATAACTGAAGCCTTCTGTAAAAGATATGAAATAAATCGGTCTTAGATTAATGGGGGTTAAAGCTTGAATTTTCAACCCTTTTAAGCCTTGTCTTTTTACACCCTTACCCTTATCCTAAGGAAGGATGAAGGATTTTGTCCATCTACACCTGCATACCCAATACTCCTTACTTGATGGAGCTATTAAGATAAAAGACCTTGTCAAAAGGGCAAAGGACTTTGGCTACAGGGCTGTTGCCATAACAGACCACGGAAACCTTTTTGGAATATTGGACTTTTACCGGTCTATGAAATCTGCTGGCATAAAGCCCCTTATAGGTATGGAAGCTTATTTTACTACGGGCTCTCGCTTTGACAGAAAGGGTAAGGGCTCGGAGGACAACATAACCGACAAGCTTAACCACCACCTTATCCTTATAGCAAAAAACGATACCGGGCTTAAAAATCTTATGAAGCTCTCCACCCTTTCTTACAAAGAGGGCTTTTATTACAAGCCAAGGATAGACTATGAGCTTTTGGGTAAGCACCATGAAGGTTTGATTGCCATAACAGCCTGCTTAAAGGGTGTACCTGCCTACTACGCAAGCCTTGGGGAGGAGGAAAAGGCAGAGGAATGGGTTAAAAGGTTCCTTGACCTTTTTGGTGAAGACCTTTATTTAGAGCTTCAGTCAAACTCCCTACCGGAACAAGAAAGGGCAAACCAAGGGCTTATAAAGATAGCCAAAAGGCTTGGGGTAAAATTGGTTGCCACCAACGACTCCCATTACCTGATGCCCGAGGACAGGATAGCCCATCAGGTGCTTATGGCCATACAGATGAAAAAGACCTTGGCGGAAATCCAGCAAGGTGCCGGTATAAAATGTGCCAACGAAGGTTTGCATTTTGCAAGCCCAGAAGAGGTATGGGAGAAGTTCAGAGGAAAGTTTGAAGGCTGGGAAGAGGCTTTGAAAAACACCCTTGAGGTAATGGAGAAAACTTCCCATAGCTTTGACCTACTTGAATCCAACGGCTATCACATGCCCCAATTTCCTACAGAGGGTCTAAGCCTTGGAGAAACTCTAAGGGAACTCGTCATAAGGGGCTTAAAACAAAGGATAGAGCAAGGATTGGCAAAGGATGAAAAGGAATACTGGCAAAGGCTTGAGTACGAGCTTAATGTGGTTTCTCGTATGGGCTTTGAAGGATACTTCCTCATTGTTCAAGACTTTATAAACTGGGCTAAAAATAAGGGTATACCTGTTGGTCCCGGTAGGGGTTCTGCCGCAGGTTCTCTCCTTGCCTTTGCCTTGGGCATAACGGATGTAGACCCCATAAAGCACGGACTCCTTTTTGAAAGGTTTTTGAACCCAGAAAGGGTTTCCATGCCCGACATAGACGTAGATTTTTGTATGGAGAACAGGGACAGAGTAATAGAGTATGTGAAGGAAAAGTACGGTGTGGAAAGCGTTGCCCAGATAATCACTTATAACGTAATGAAGGCAAGGCAAACCCTTAGGGATACAGCAAGGGCTCTTGGATTGTCTTACCAAAAGGCGGACGCCTTGGCAAAGCTTATACCACAGGGTGATGTGCAGGGCACATGGCTAAACCTTGAAGAGATGTACCTTACCCCCATAGAAGAACTCCTCGAAAAGTATGGAAAACATAGAACAGACATAGAGGAAAAGGTGAAAAAGTTCCGCAAATTCTGCGAGGAAAGCCAAGAGATAAAAAGGCTTGTGGAGATAGCCCTAAGGCTTGAGGGTTTAACAAGGCATACATCTTTGCATGCGGCGGGTGTGGTGATAGCTCCAAAGCCCCTTGAGGAATTGGTGCCTTTATATTACGACAAGGACGGATCTTTGGCTACACAGTTTGATATGGCAAAGCTGGAAGAGATAGGCCTTATCAAGATGGACTTTTTGGGTCTAAAGACCCTTACGGAGATAAAAAGGATAAGGGAGTTGGTAAAGGAAAGGCATGGTGTTGAAATAGACCTTTTGAGATTGCCTCTTGAGGATAGAAAAGTCTTTGAACTTTTAAAGGAAGGAAATACCACGGGCGTTTTCCAGCTTGAAAGCTCGGGAATGAAAAACCTACTAAGAAGGCTTGAACCCGATAGCTTTGATGATATAGTGGCGGTGCTTGCCCTTTATAGGCCGGGACCTCTAAAAAGCGGTCTTGTGGACAGCTACATAAACAGAAAGCACGGAAGGGAGCGTGTAGAATATCCTTTCCCAGAGCTTGAACCTATACTAAGGGAAACCTACGGCGTTTGGGTCTATCAAGAGCAGATAATGAAGGCAAGCCAGATACTGGCAGGCTTTACACCGGGAGAGGCGGACACTCTAAGGAAAGCCATAGGTAAAAAGAAGGCAGACCTTATGGCTCAGATGAAGGAGAAATTTATAAAGGGGGCTGTGGAAAGGGGCTATGAAGAAAAGAAGATAACAGAGCTTTGGGAGGATATAGAGAAGTTTGCCAGCTATTCCTTTAACAAGTCCCACTCGGTAGCCTATGGATACCTTTCCTACTGGACTGCCTACCTAAAGGCATACTATCCGGAGGAGTTTTACTGTGTAAAGCTATCTACGGAAAAGAGCGATAAGAAGTTTATAAGCCTTTTAAAGGATGCAAAAAGGGAAGGCTTTAAACTACTGCCACCAGATATAAACAAAAGCCACATGGATTTTGTAATAGAAGGTGGAAAAAGTATAAGGTTTGGCCTTGCAAGGATAAAAGGCGTGGGAGAAGAAACATCAAAGCTTATAGTGGAAAGCAGAAAAAGGCAATGGACTTCCTTGGGCGATTTTATAAGAAGTGTGGATAGCAGAAAGGTTAATAAAAAGACCCTTGAAGCCCTTATAAAGGCTGGAGCCTTTGACTTTAGCAAGGAAAAGCGTGATGTCTTACTCCAAAGGCTTGAAAAAGGCTCCTCCTTACTCACCAAGGGACTTTTTGGAGAAAAGGCAGAGGTCAAAGAAGAGGGTTACTCCAAATACGAAAAGGAAGTTTTGGGCTTTTATATATCTTCTCACCCTCTTGATCCCTATGAAAAACTCCTAAGGGGTAAGGTATCCTACCTTGAAATCCTTGAAGAGGTACAAGAAGGCACCTACACCTTTGCGGGAGTTATAACAGACCTAAAGCTCAAAAAAACTCAAAAGGGCAACCATATGGCAGTCTTTAATTTAGTAGATAAAACAGGCATGGGAGAGGTGGTAGTCTTTCCAGAGGTCCTAAGTCAGAATGAAGAAAAGATAAAAGAAGACAAGGTTATAGTGGGTAGGTTTGAAGTGGATAAAGACGAAGAAACGGAGGAGGTAAGCCTTTTACTCAAAGAGGTTTACATACCCGAGGAGTTTTTAAGGAGTGAAAACATGAATATAAGGCTTGTCTTTACCAAAGAAATTGAAGAGGAAAGCCTAAGAAGGGTAAGGTCTTTCATAGACCAGTTCCTTGATGAGGAAGGGAAGGAATTGATCCTTGACCTTAGGATAAACGGCTACAGAACCTTAATGCAGGCAGACCCAAGGATAAAGATAAGTATGGATATAGTCAAACTTAAAGAAGAGCTGGAGAAGTTGGGAGTAAGGGTGGAAATAGGTTGACATTTATTAATGTTTTAGCCCATATTTAATATAAAACCCTAAAGGAGGGAACAGCCATGAAGAGACTATTCTTTATGCCACTCATGGCAGGAGTGCTGACCCTGTCGGCTTTTGTAAGCGGATGCGGTGGCGGTGGTGGCGGCGGTGGTGGTGGCTTTACCATATCGGGCACCATAACAAACTGGGACCCCACCCACACTCTAAAAGCCTATATAAGAGACAGTGACTATGGAACCGTGCAGGTGGATAGCCAAAAAAGGTTCAATTATTCCCTGCCCACACCAAACAGCGGCGACCTAACGCCTGTGGAATTCGATTCTGATCTCATTGGAGCCTGTGGTGATAATGCTACACCTAACATCACTGAAAGGCCTACGGTTTCTCCAAACAACGTGAAAAGCAATAGCCTTGATTTAGTAGCCATAGGACCAAATAATACACGGAGAGATGTTGACCTTACAAATCCAAACTTCAACGGGAATAACCCAACTCCAAACACTCCCTTTAGGGGAATGTATCTGTACTTTGACCAAAATGCCAGTATAAGCGGGAATTATAGATATTCATGCCCTGATGGTGTAAAATTTAACTTCCAGTTTGACCCACAGTACTCTCAGGGATGGAACTATGTGGAGTTTGTTTTTGTCTCCTATGACCAACAGACACAAACTTATACCATTAAGCTTACCCGCAAGTCTCAACCAGACTCCAGATTGCAGTGGAGGATGGAAGAAGACGGTGGTGGTGGTACTGGTGGTGGCGGTGGCGGTGGTGGTAGTTTTACCCTTACAAGCCAAAGCTTTCAAAGTGGTGGCGTTATACCTAACAGGTATGCCTACAATCAATGTAATATAAACGGTGCCCAAAACGTCTCCCCTCATCTTAGATGGTCTAACCCTCCTCAAGGAACTCAATCCTTTGTGATAATAATGGATGATCCAGATGCCAGGAATTTCACCCACTGGATAGTCTATAATATTCCAGCCAACACCACGGAAATTCCCGAGAATTACAGTCCAAGCCCGCCAGTGGGGCAAGGTATAAACGACTACGGACAAGTTGGATATGGTGGACCATGCCCACCGCAAGGAGAAACCCACAGGTACAACTTTACCATATATGCATTAAACTCAACTTTAAGCTTTAACAATCCCCCAGACAGGAATCAAATCCAGCAAGCTATGCAAGGTAAGATACTGGGCACTGCCACCATCTCTGGTACCTTTAGCAGATAACCCCATAGCTTTTTGAGGCTCTTTTCCGAGCCTCGCCATTTTTTAAGCTTATAATAGAATAAAGATACGCTAAGTGAGAAATTTCCTTTTTATCGGTAGCGCAGGCATCCTTGCCTGCGATAAAAGACAAGTTGGAAGCCTGAAATACCAGAATCTTGAATTTCTTGTGGCGTCAATAATCACCCCTACAAATGCTTTTTACACTTCCTCTCCGGGCTTTTCTACGCCCTTGAACCTATAACCGCAGAAGGGACAAGCCTTTGCCCTCCAATGGACCTCGCTATAACACTCGGGACATCTCTTTTTTCCCTTTAAGTACAGAAAGAGATTAAAGTGAAAAAGGAGCTTTGGAAGGATATAAAAACCAAACACTCCAAAGATTATAAGCCACGCCTTTAAAGGCGTCCAAAGGTCAAAGGATTTTAACCAAATTATAGTGGTTGTCAAAGAAGCCACCCAAAAGGCTATGCGCCTGTCCAAGAACACCTGCGCAAGCAGTTGGATTATTGCCATATAGAGGAAAAACTGGAAAAGTGGATTTTTAAAGAGATCTTCAAGTATTCTCAGGTCTTCCATCCTTTTTCAACATCAAAGCCACTGTAAAAAGTTTTGCAGGCAGGCTAAGAAAATAAAGGGCAAGGCTTTTGATAACAAGCCTGTATGTTAGTTCCACAAAGCCAATACCAAGGAGCAAGCCTAAGGGGATATATAGAAAAAACTTCTCCACACTATAATTTTACCCTGTGAAGAAGATCATCATCCTTGAAGAAGGTGCAGACCTTGATGCCCTTTCCAGCGCCTACGGCGTACAACTACTTTACCAAGATGCCTACCTTTTGGCACCAAGCTATCTCTCCAAAGGTGCCAGTGAGACCCTAAGCCTTTTTCGTGATAAATTCCGTATCCTTGAGGAAATCCCAGAAACCTTTGACCTTGTATTGGTGGACAGCCACAACTACGAAGAATATCTCCAAAGCCTCAAAGATAGAGTAAGGGATATATACCTATACGACCATCATCCACAAGCTCCAAAGGGCTTTAAAGGAAAGGTAGATAAGGTAGGAAGCTGCACCACCCTTATAGTGGAAGAGATAATACAAAGGGAGATTCCTTTGGACCCTGATTCTGCAACCCTTTTGGCTCTTGGTATATACGAGGACACGGGCATGCTAACCTATGAAGGGACCACTTACAGAGATGCAAAGGCAATTTCTTTTCTTTTGGAAAGGGGCGTTAATCTAAGCCTTGTAAGGAAGCTTTTAAGCGGTGGAATAAGCAAGGAAGAAATAGATATTCTTTCAAAGCATCTTTTAAGCCTTGAAAGTCTTTTTGTGAAGGGAAAAAGGATAAGCCTTGTGGTGCTTAGAATGGAAGATTATAAGCCTGATGTGTTAAAGTTGATCTACGAGCTTAGGGATATAAAGGAATCTACCGCCTTTTTTGTAATAGCAGAGGCTGGAGGTAAAACCTATCTCTTTGGTAGGTCTTTGAAGGGGGAGTTTGATGTCTCTGAGATACTTGAAAAGTTTGGTGGTGGTGGTCATGAATTTGCCAGTGCGTGTAAGTTTGAAGGCTTGTCTGCAGAAAGGCTAAAGGCTTTGTTAGAGGCTTTATTAAAGGGGGAAGAGATTCCTTTAAAGATAAGGCAAATTATGAGTTATCCGCCCTTTTTGATACACGAAGATATGCCAATAGATTTGGCTTTGCTTGAACTAACCCAGAGGAACTTTGCAGGCGCACCTGTGGTGGACGATAAGGGAAGGCTTGTGGGAATAGTCTACAAAAAGAACCTTCTGAAGGTCCAAAGGCATCAGGTGGGTGGAAGGGTCAAAGATATTATGTTGGAAGATTTTCATACTTTACATCCAGAGGATTTCCTTTGGAAGGCAGAGGAGATCCTTTCCAAACATGGAGAAAAGCTTATACCCGTTGTGGAAGAGGACAAAGTGGTAGGTGTGATAACCCGTATGGACCTGATCCACGCCTACAAAAGGCATACGGAAAAGCTAAGGGCTTATGAAAAAAGGATAAGTCTACCAGAGGACCTTAAAAAGCTCCTTGAAGAGATAGGAGAATCCGCAAAAGCCTTGGGCTACAGAGTTTATTTAGTGGGAGGCGTGGTAAGGGATTTACTTATGAGAAGGAAGATCTGGGACCTTGACCTTGTGGTGGAAGGAAACGCCATAAATTTGGCAAAAGGGCTTGCAGAAAAGTGGCACATAGACTATCACCCCTTTGAGGAGTTTGGCACCGCCCATATGAAACTAAGAGACTACAAAATAGAACTTGCCACCACAAGAAGAGAAACCTATCCCCATCCGGGCTCCTATCCAGTGGTAGAATGGGCTACCCTTAAAGAAGACTTAATAAGAAGGGACTTCACCATAAACGCCATGGCTATATCTGTAAACCCCGAAGATTTTGGCACCCTTATTGATTACTTTGGAGGCTTGAGAGACCTAAAGGACGGTCTTATAAGGGTTTTGCACCCTTTGAGTTTTATAGAAGACCCCGTAAGGGTATTGAGGGCTCTTAGGTTTGCAGGAAGGTTTTCCTTTAAGCTTTCCAAGGGCACAGAAAAGCTTTTAAAGAATGCGGTAAGCTTGGGGCTTCTCAAAAAGGCACCAAAGGGCAGGATTCTTAACGAAATAAGATTAGCCCTAAGGGAAGAAAAACTCATAGATATCCTAAGGCTTTACAAAAAATACCATATCCTTGAAGAGATCATAGAAGGCTTTAGCTTTGGGCGTGAAGAGGAAGAACTCATAGAAAAACTAAGGGACATAATAAGCTGGCACAGGATAGAATTCCCACAAGAGAAATTAGATTACGGCTGGCTTTATCTACTCTTGTTATTGCAAGACACGGGAGAAAGCCAAAAGATCCTTGAAGAGATAAGCGCACCATCTTGGGCAAGAGAAAGCACCCACCTGATGAAAGAGAATTTAAAAGACCTTGTAAGACAACTGCAAAAAGCCCAAAAACCGTCGGAAGTCTATCTTTTGCTAAAGGGAAAACCCATAGCCTTGCTTTTATTGCTTATGCTTTACCAAAGGGAAAAGGTAAAGCTATACATGGAAAAGCTGAGATATATAAAAATAGACCCATCCACCTTTGGAAATCTAAAGGGGAAAGAATTGGGAGAAGCCATAGAAAGGGAAAAGCTAAAGCTTATGGACTTTCTTTACATGCCTCAACTTAACGTTCAGATACAAATTTAAACCCCGCACCCGAGACGGCAGGTCTACCGTTGCTCCCTTTCGGGCCTGGCGGGGTTCAACCCTGTCCCGTTGCGGGGCTATAAATAATTATATCCTCTTTTAAAGCTTCAGACCACTTTTCCATAGCCTTAAGGGCTTTTTCCGCCAATAGCTTCTTTCTTTCTTCTTTGTTTTTCACTTTTATCTCCAAGGGGGGCAAAAGGCCGAGGACTGGGGACATGGGCTGGAGAATGCCCTCTTTACTGGTTATATATCTAACAAGGGATCCCAGCATGGTTTCTTGTGGTGGTAAAAGAAGTTCCTTTCCTTTTGCAAGCCTTCCTGCGTTTATGCCTGCAAGTATTCCCGTTGCGGCGGAGGCCACATAACCCTCCACACCTGTTATCTGTCCGGCAAAAAAGATGTTTTCGCGCTTTCTCATATTTAAATAAGGGGTTAAAACCCTGTTGGATTGGATAAAAGTGTTCCTATGCATGGAACCAAGCTTCACAAAGACCGCATTTCTAAGACAAGGGATAAGCCTTAGCACCCTCTTTTGTTCCCAATAGGTCATTTGGGTCTGAAAGCCAACCAAAGAAAGTAAAGTACCCTCTTTGTTTTCTTTCCTTAGTTGGACCACTGCAAAGGGCTGCTTTCCAGTCTTTGGGTCTACAAGTCCCATAGGCTTCATGGGACCAAAAAGGAGAGTTTTATAACCTCTCCTTGCCATTTCCTCTATGGGCATACAGCCCTCAAAGTATACAGCTTTTTCAAAGTCCTTTGGTTGCACCTTTTCCGCCTTTAGAAGCTCTTCGTAAAATATTTTGTACTCTTCTTCTGTCAAAGGGCAGTTAAAGTAGTCATCTCCACCCTTTGAATACCTACTTGCCCAAAAGCCCTTTGAAAAATCCACGCTATCTGCCTCCACTATGGGAGCTATGGCATCGTAAAAATAAAGGTAGTCAAAACTCACAAGCTCTCTTATATCCTCTGATAAGGCTTCTGAGGTCAAGGGACCCGTTGACACTATAACTATTTGATCTCTTGGAATCTTCCTTACCTCCTCCCTTATAAGGGTTATGTTGGGATGCTCTTCTATCCTTCTGGTTATGTATTGGGAAAAGAGTTCCCTATCTACCGCCAAGGCACTACCCGCTGGTACATAGAAATGTTTGCCCGCAGACACCACCAAAGAATCCAAAAGCTCCATCTCCGCCTTTAAAAGCCCAGTACCAGAGGTCATCTCCGTGCTACCCAGGGTATTACTACACACCAACTCCGCCAGCTTATCGCTTTTGTGGGCGGGTGTAAGTTTTTTGGTCCTCATCTCATAAAGGAGAACTTTAAAGCCCATGTTTGCCAACTTATAGCTTGCCTCGGAACCCGCCAAACCACCGCCTACCACAATAATTTTTTCCATGGCTTTATAATTATAGGCATGTGTGGAATAGTAGGTTATGTAGGTTCAAATCCTGCCCTTTTGGTGCTTTTGCAAGGTCTT
>JBKBRK010000029.1:0-15505 GCA_046292245.1 Aquificaceae bacterium | reverse complement strand
TCTCAACCCATAGGGGAAAGTCCTTATCGTAGAGTTCTTTTAACTCCTCTTTTGTTATGGTCCTCATTTTTTCAACTCCTTTCTTAAATCTCTTGTCATTGCCTCTTCGTAAGTGTAAGGGCACTTTTTGGGGATTGAAAACCTTTTGGGTTCTTTCGCTACATCTATCAACCATATTTGTATGTTATCTTTTGCCTTCTTCCAAGCTTGCTCTAATTCATCGGGTAGCTTTGTTTTTAAGCTGGGTATTTCTTCAAAAAGATGGTTTATACGAAGCCTTGCCACCTCTATACTTTTTATCCAAGAAAAGCCACCTTTTTCTCTTCCTGTTTTTGTAAGCTCTCTAAAATTGTCCCATTTATAAAGGTGCTCCAAGATGACCGCTAAGTAGCTAATACAAGCTTTTAGGTCGGACTTTGCCATGTCTTCTATCTCCTCAAGCAAGTTTTCCCAATCCACAAGCTCATAGGCTTTCTCTTTCAAAAGTTCCAGGTTTATCTCCACCCAAAGGGGAAAATCCTTATCGTAAAGTTCTTTTAACTCCTCCTTGCTTATGGTTCTCATTTCTCCAACTCCTTCCTAATATCCCTTGTCATCGCCTCTTCGTAAGTGTAGGGGCACTTCATAGGCAAATCCTTTATAGAAAGGTTTATTCTATTACTTTCAGCCCAGTTTATTATTCTCTTTAAAGCTATATTCCATGCCTTTTGAAGCTCCAAAGGAAGCTTTTCTTTCAAACTCGGATACATATCTAAAAGGATCTCAATCTCTGTCCTTGCGCTCCTAATGCTTTTTATCCATCCCATACCGCCCTTTTCTTTGCCATGAGTAAGGCTTCTAAGGTTATCCCACTTGTAAAGGTGCTCCAAGATGACCGCTAAGTAGCTAATACAAGCTTTTAGGTCGGACTTTGCCATATCCTCAATCTCCTCAAGCAAGTTTTCCCAATCTACAAGCTCATAGGCTTTCTCTTTCAAAAGTTCCAGGTTTATCTCCACCCAAAGGGGAAAATCCTTATCGTAAAGTTCTTTTAACTCCTCCTTGCTTATGGTTCTCATTTCTCCAACTCCTTCCTAATATCCCTTGTCATCGCCTCTTCGTAAATGTAGGGGCATTCTTTGGGAATATCTTTCTTGGATATATCCACTTTGTTATCCTTTGCCCATTTAACTATCTTAGGTATTGCCAAACTCCAAGCTTTTTGGACCTCATGGGGAAGCTTTTGCCTAAGGCTCGGATATATATCCGTAAGGGCTTCTATTTCATTTCTTGAGTTTTCAATACTTTTTATCCATCCCATACCGCCCTTTTCTTTGCCATGAGTAAGCTCTCTAAAATTATCCCATTTGTAAAGGTGTTCCAGTATCACAGTAAGATAGCTTATGCAACTTTCAAGATGCCTCAGTCCCATGTCCTCAATCTCCTCAAGCAGGTTTTCCCAATCTACAAGCTCATAAGCCTTCTCTTTCAAAAGCTCCAAGTTTATCTCCACCCAAAGGGGAAAGTCCTTGTCGTAAAGCTCCTTTAACTCTTCTTTTGTTATGGATTTTTGTATCATACTTATAAATATACGCCAAGTGAGAAATTTCCTTTTTATCGGTAGCGCAGGCATCCCCGCCTGCGGAAAAAATACAGGCTGGAAGCCTGAACTATCAGAATTTTAAATTCTTTGTGGTGGTCAATAAACTACCCCTATAGAGGAATTTTTTCGCCCAGCGTAAAATTATTATCATGGAAAAGATCTTTCTTTTTCTTCGCTGGCTAAAAGACTACAGACGGGAGTACTTCACCAAAGACTTTATAGCCGGGCTTACCGTTGCGGTGGTTCTTGTGCCCCAATCCATGGCTTATGCTCTTATTGCAGGACTTCCGCCTGTTTATGGTCTCTATGCCGCCTCCATACCTGTGATAATCGCCGCCCTTTTTGGAAGCTCCGCTCAGCTGGCAACAGGTCCCGTAGCTATAGTGGCTTTCCTTACCTTTGTATCCCTAACCAGCTATGCCAAGCCTGGAGAGGAAAAGTTTATAGAACTTGCTATTTTAATGGCCTTCTTGGTTGGTGTAATCCAACTTCTCATAGGAGTTTTTAGGCTTGGCTTTCTTGTAAATTTTGTATCCCACGCAATAATAATAGGCTTTACCAATGCAGCGGCTATAATCATTATGACCACCCAGATCCCCGCCCTTTTGGGAATAAAGGTTGAACAAAAGGAGCTTATATTCCAAAACCTTTATGAGATATTCATAAACCTATCAAAGACTAACCTCTTTACCCTTATTGTGGGAATCACCTCTATCATCATCATAGTAGGACTAAGGAAAATAAACAGAAACATCCCCTCTGCTCTTATCGCCGTTATCCTTTTTACCGGATTGTCTTATTTATTCTCCTTTGAAAGCTATGGAATTAGAATAGTGGGAGATATTCCAAGGGGTATACCCATGCCCTCTGTTCCTTCCATAGACCTGGACCTTTTGGATAGAATACTGGGCAAAGCCTTTATAGTGGCTCTCGTTGGTTTTATGGAAGCTTACGCCATAGCCAAGTTTATAGCAAGTCAGACAAAGCAAAAGCTGGATGTCAACCAAGAGCTTATAGGTCAAGGACTTGCCAACATTGTTGGCTCCTTCTTTAAAAGCTTTCCAGTGAGCGGTTCCTTCTCACGTTCTGCGGTCAATTTCCAAGCGGGCGCAAAAACGGGCATGGCAAACATAATAAGCGCCAGCTTTGTAATAGCTATTTTGCTTTTGGCAGGTCCGCTCCTTTACTACCTTCCAAGGGCTGTCCTTTCTGCCATAGTTATAACTGCTGTCATAAGCCTTATAAAGCCCCATCAATTTATCCATCTTTGGAAAACTAACCGCTACGATGGAATATCTGCCATAGCAACCTTTGCCCTTTCCTTTATAATGAAGCCCGACTATGCCATCTTTATAGGCATATTCCTTTCCCTTTCCTTGTTCCTGTGGAGAAGCTTGCATCCAAGGATAGTGAGGATGTCGAGGGAGCCTGTAAGCAACACCTTTGTTAATGCAGAGGCCAATGGCTTGCCCACATGCCCTCAGATTGAGATGGTAAGGCCAGAGGCATCCTTCTATTATGCCAACGTGGAGAACATACTCACAGAGATAAGCAAAATATTGGAAGAAAAGCCAGCCCTTAAACACCTGGTGATAGATGGAGAATCTATAAACTACATGGATGGTACCGCTTTGGAAGTACTTTACGATTTTCACCAAGATTTAAAGAAAAGGGGAATAAGGTTGGTTTTTGTAAATGTGAAGGGACCCGTGCAAGAGTCCATGCTTAGGTCTGGATTTTTACAAGAGCTTGGTAAAGAGAATATACTTCCCTCTAAGGGTTATACCCTTGGCTATCTTTTTAAGAGCATTGACCACGAATACTGTGCAAAGGCATGCCCTTATGCCCTTTTCAACGAATGCTATACCGTCAAAGATTATGTGAAGTTTGAACCCGCGGAAAACCCCATAAGGGAAATTTATGAATACCTTTCCCTCCATGAAGACATAGATGTTTATGTGGGCAAGGCTTACAGCATCTTACTTGTCAAATCCGATAGAAATGAGATAGAGTTAAATAAAAAGGACTTTTATACAGAGGGCATAGCTATCTATGTACCTTCTACCAAGATTGTGAAAAGAGATGGAGAATTCCTATCCCTTGGCAATCTGTGCTTTGCAAAGGATTGCGCTATGAAGAACGGCTTTATATACTTGGGGAAAGATATAAAGGAGATATCCCAGAGCTTGATGAAGATGATTAAGTGATCTACCTTTTATAGGTATCCGTGCCTGCGTTTGGTTGTAATTTGGGCTTACTGCTGCATGTCCTAACTGCGACAAGAGACAGGTTGGAAAATTTAATTTTCACTCGGTGTAAATATGGAATAAAATATAATCTATGAAGCTTTTTATGATAGGTTTAGGAAGGATGGGGCTTGGTATGTCAAAAAGGCTTTCAAGCAAAGGGCACGAAGTTTTTGGCTACGATGCCGATGAACAAACAAGGGAGAGGGCAAAGGAGTACATAAAGGTAGTTGAAAGCCTTGAAGAGCTAAAGCAACAAGAGGAAAAGGTCCTTTGGCTTATGGTTCCTTATAGGGTGGTGGATGAAGTTATAGAGGGTCTAAAGCCTTACCTAAGGAAAGGGGACATTGTTATGGATGGTGGAAACAGCCCCTACAAGGATTCTCAAAGGAGGGCAGAGTCTTTAAAGAACTTGGGGGTTTATTTTCTTGATGTGGGCGTAAGCGGTGGAGTGTACGGTGAGGAGTTGGGTTATTGTCTTATGGTGGGCGGAGAAAGGCTTGCCTTTGAAAGGATAGAACCTCTTTTAAAAGATTTATCTTACGAGGGTAAAGGTTATGCATACCTTGGCCCATCGGGCGCTGGGCACTTTGCCAAGATGGTACATAACGGTATAGAGTACGCCTTTATGCAAGCCATAGGAGAGGGTTTTGAACTTTTAAAAGAAAGCGGCTTTAACTACGATTTAAAAGAGGTGGCTCGTATATACAACACAGGAAGCGTTATACGTAGCTGGCTTATGGAGCTTACTCAAAGGGTCTTTGAGGATTTTGGAGACCTTGAGGATCTACAAGCCTACGTGGAGGATACGGGAGAGGGGCGTTGGACTGTAGAGGAAGCCATAAAAAGGTCTGTTCCCGTCCCTACCATAGCGGAGGCACTTTTTGCCCGTTTTCGCTCTCGCCAGAAAAATTCCTTTAGAGACAGGCTTTTGGCAGGTCTTAGGTATGAGTTTGGAAGGCATCAAGTAAAGAAAAGGCATGAGTGAAAGCTTTTCCCTTTTCATACTGGGTGGTACAGGAGACCTTGCAAGGAAAAAACTTTTCCCATCTTTATCAAGGCTTTATGCCAAGGGCTATCTGAAGGGCTTGGACAAGGTCTATTCCTTGGCAAGGAGTAAAAGGGAAGATTGGGAAGGGGTGGTTTGCACCTTAGACAGAGATCTTGGCAAGCTTTGCAATTTCTTGCCCTTTGACGCAAAGGACTGGAACTCCTACCAAGAGTTGGAAAAGGTTATAGAAAAGCTAAAAGGTCAAGAGCTTATCTTTTTTCTATCTTTGAGCCCCTATCTCTTTGAGGATGCCATTAGAAACCTTGGCAGGCTTTTGAGAAATTACACAAACCCAAGGAAGATAGTTATAGAAAAGCCCTTTGGCTTTGATTTAAGCTCTGCCAAAAGATTAAACGACCTACTCCATAGGTACTTTATAGAGGAGGAGATATACAGGATAGACCACTTTTTGGGAAAGGATACCATACAAAACCTTTTCTCTTTGAGGTTTTCCAATACCATCTTTGAGGGCATATGGAACAGAAACTTTATAGACCACGTGCAGATAGTTGCCCTTGAGAGGGTGGGTGTGGAGGGTAGGGGAGAGTTCTACGACAGGGTGGGCGCCATAAGGGATATGCTTCAAAATCATATGCTTCAGATGCTATCCTTTACCGCCATGGAGCCACCTGCCTACATGATGGAAAGGTTTATAAGGGATGAGAAGGTAAAGGTTTTAAGAAGCACTAAAATAGAAAAGCTAATAAGGGGGCAGTACGAAGGGTATTTGCAAGAGGTGGGCATGGAGAGTTCAAAGAGGGAGACCTTTGTGTGCGCCAAGTTTGTGGTGGAAAACTTTAGATGGCAAGGGGTACCCTTTTACCTTATGACGGGCAAGGGCCTAAGTAAAAAACTCACCCAGATAAGTATAGTTTTTAAAGAAATTCCAAAAAGCTTTACCAAACTCCTTGATTGCATACCAAAGCAAAATAAAATCATCTTTCAAAGTGCTCCCGACAGCAAGCTATCTATAGGCTTTGAGCTAAGGCCGCCCGTTGGCAGGTTTATGGCATGCCCCATAGAGACCTTTATGGAATATAAATTTCCCACAGAGTTTGAAGAGGCTTATGAAGTACTTCTACTGGATATATTCAATGGAGACCAATCTCTTTTTATAAGGGGTGATGAGATAGAAGCACTTTGGGAGATAGTTGAGCCCTACCTTGATAGAGAGGATGATCCCTTTATATACCCAAAGGGCATAAGAATACCAAAGCCCGCTGCGGAAATTTTGAGTAAAGAGAACAAAGAGTGGTTTTTATAAAAGATTAAGACATACCAGGAACTTACTTTCATCAAATCTTTACAAAAGCCCAAATATAATAAAATTCTGTGGTGTGGATAATAGCTATATTCCTCTTCTTTCTAAAGGCCTTCGCTTTGGATTGCCCCCTACTGCAGGTGCGATACTTAGCCCTAAAGGAAGAACCCATATACGAAGACCTTATGAAGGAAGCGGAACTTCTTATCAAAAGAGCTTGCGAAGCCAAAGACCAAAAGGCTATGAAGTCTGCGGATAAAATTCTCCAAGCTTTGGAAGCAATAAAATCCTCAGAAACTTTCGGAAAGGACAAGGTTATAGCCAATAGAAGGCTAAGAAAGGCTTCCATCCTACTCAAGGAAACTCAAAGGTATTCAAAAGCCTATTCGCAGCTGTTTTCTTATCAGCTTCTTTTTTACCAAGTGGCGCAGGAAAATTACAGAGTGGGAGATTACGAATATACTCTAAAATATTCCTTAGCCTCCTATAACCTTGGAAGAGCTATATTGGAGCTAAGATGATTTTGAAGGAAGGGGATTTTGTACTTTTTGTGGATGGAGAGAAAAGATATTTAAAAAGGCTTACAAGGGATTTTAGCCTAAGTGTTAAGGACAAGCAGGTCAAATTTCAGGATGTATTAGGTCAAGAAGTTGGCAAGGTGATAAAGGGCTTTTGCCTTCTTTTACCAACCCTTGAAGATATAATCCTTCTTGGCTTTAAAAGAAAAACTCAGATAGTCTATCCAAAGGACAGTTTTTATATAGCCTTTAAGCTAAATCTCTCCAAGGAGAAAAGACTTCTTGAGTTTGGCATAGGAAGTGGCGCTTCTACGGCGGTATTTTCACAATTATCTGGCGAAGTATGGGCATACGAAATAAGGGAAGATTTTTATAAACTGGCAAAAAGCAACTGGGCAAAGTTTAACCTATGCCAGAATGTAAAACTCCAAAACATGGACTTTTTAACAGCTCAGTTAGAAGAAGGCTTTTTTGATGCAGCATTTATTGATGTAAAAGACCCTTTACCCTATATGGATAAAGTTTGGAAGGTTTTAAAGCCCAGTGCTCCCATGGGAAGCATACTACCCACCACCAACCAAGTAAGCGATCTACTAAGAGCCATAGAAGGATCCTTTTGCGATATAGAAGTTTTGGAGATCTCCCACAGATACTACAAAATAAACCCAGAAAGACTAAGGCCTCAGGATTCAATGGTAGCCCATACGGGCTATATACTCTTTGCAAGGAAAAGAATATAGCTTTTAACTTCTGGCAGGTCTATTTTACAATAAGGAAAGCCTTCTGGAACATGGGCACCCTTCATTACAAATATATAACCCCTTGATAGCCTATCCAAAATTGGAAGAATGTCCTTTAGCTTACCAAAAGCCCTGCATACCACAAGGTCAAAGCTTTCCTGCATTTTCTGAGCTTCTTTGCAAAAAACCCTGTAAGATATTCCCAGTTTTACTTTAAGATACTCAAGAAAAGCGCATTTTTTGGCAACGGCTTCTATCAAAGTAAGTTCTATCTTATCTCCATAGTATATCTTTAAAGGCACACCTGGAAAGCCAGCACCAGATCCCACATCACACACAGAAAGACCTTCCACTTTTATCCCCTTTTCCTCAAAGCATAGGCTCAAGGTTAAAGAATCAAGAAAATGCCTTCTTATTATTTCCTCGTCCCCTTCAAGGCTTGTTAGATTGTGTACCCTGTTCCACCTTTTAAGTTCCTCAAGGTATATAACAAACTTATAGATCTGTTCTTGGCTTAGCCTAAAGCCGTTCCTTTCAAAGATCTCCCTTATTAGTGCTTCAAGAAAAATCTTATGTCCTCCGCCATTTTTTCTGGGTCTTGTTTTGATGGAGTAAATAGGAGCTTTATCTTTTTATCTGGAGTTATAAGGTATATGGTGGCCGTATGGTCCACGAGATAGCCACCAGCTGATTCACCCTCCACCTTTCTGTAATAGGCCTTATACTCCTTAGCCGTCCTCCTTATCTCCTCTTCAGAGCCTCTCAGGCCTATAAAGGTAGGATTAAAGTAAGACACATAGCCCTTTAAAACCTCTGGCGTATCCCTTTCTGGGTCCACGCTTATAAAGAGTACCTGCACCCTTTGGGCTTCTTCTGGCTTTAGATATTTCATAGTTTTTGCCATGGTTTCAAGGGCCATAGGGCAAACATCGGGGCAGTGGGTATAACCAAAGAACAAAAGGACAACCTTACCCTGTTTTGTAAAGTCCGAAAGCTTCACCCTTTTTCCATCATGGTCTGTAAGTTCAAAGTCATAAGCTGGCTGGTCAAAGTAATGACCATAATACTCGTGTTGCTTTTTGCAGGAAACCAAAAGAAAGGAAAAGAGCAGTATAAGAATTGTTAATTTCTTCATAATTTAAAATTATAGCATAGGCTTTTGATCGGACTTGAAAATCCAATAACTCAAAGGAGAATGTTTGAAAAAGAGAGTAAAAAAAGCGACCGATAAACTCTGTAGCATGCTCTTTGAAGAAAGAGACCCTTACGAGCTTAAGCTTTATACTCAATAGGTTCAAAAACAGCCATGGATTGCCTCAAGAGAAAAAGCCTCTCTCATAAGGGAGCTCATAAAGAACTCCCTTTGAAAGGAATATATTCTTTATATTATGCTACAAGTGGAGCTTATAAAAGAGCAAGAGCTAAGCGCAGAGGATATAAGGGCGCTTCAGGAGGAGATAAGAAGGCTCGCAAAGAAAAAGAATGCCATCCTCCTTGCCCATTATTACCAAAGGCCAGAGGTCCAAGACATAGCAGACTTTGTGGGGGATTCCCTTGAACTTTCTCGCAAGGCTTCCCAAACGGATGCGGATATTATAGTCTTTTGTGGTGTGCGTTTTATGTGCGAGACGGCAAAGATAGTAAACCCTACAAAAAAAGTGCTCCATCCTAACCCAGAATCTGGCTGTCCCATGGCGGACATGATAAAGGCAGAGGATGTATTGAGATTGAAGGAAAAGCATCCCGATGGGGAGGTGGTAGCCTATGTAAACACTAACGCGGAAGTTAAGGCTGTCTCGGATGTTTGTGTGACCTCCGCCAATGCCATAAAAGTGGTACAAAAATTGGAAAGCAAAAAGATCATCTTTATACCAGACCAAGCCCTTGGAAATTGGGTAAAAAGGCATGTGCCCCATAAGGAGTTTGTAATATGGCAGGGCTTTTGCCCTCCTCACTTTGAGTTTACCGCAAGAGAAGTGTTAAAGCTAAGGGAAAATTACCCCGATGCCAAGGTGGCAGTACATCCCGAATGCCATCAAAAGGTGATAGAGCTTGCAGACTTTGTAGGCTCCACTTCCCAGATAATAAACTACGCCACCACCTGTGAAGCTCATAAGGTTATAGTGATAACAGAGGTGGGCTTAAAGCACACCCTTTTGAAGAAAAACCCCAACAAGGAATACATCTTTCCAGAATCCATGAACTACTGCGGAACTGTCTATTGCTGTACCATGAAGGGCATAACCTTGCCAAAGGTCTACCAAACTTTAAAGGAGGAGATAAATGAGGTTCTCCTTCCAGAGGACATAATAGAGAAGGCAAAGAGACCAATACTTAGGATGTTGGAGCTTTCATGATAAAGAGAAGAAGGACAAGGGAGATAAAAGTAGGTTGGGTAAAGGTGGGGGGCGATGCCCCCATAGTGGTGCAGTCCATGACCTCTACAAAAACCCATGATATCCAAGCCACCCTTGAGCAGATAAGAAGGCTTTATAAGGAGGGATGTGAGATAATTAGGGTGGCGGTGCCCCACGAGGAGGATTTGGAAGCCCTCCCTGAGATAGTTAAAAACTCACCCATACCTGTGATCGCGGATATACACTTTGCGCCCTCTTATGCCTTTAGATCCATGGAGAAGGGGGTGCATGGCATAAGGATAAACCCAGGAAATATAGGGAAGGAGGAGATTGTCAGAGAAATAGTGGAAGAGGCCAAAAGGAAAAAGGTAGCTATAAGGATAGGTGTAAATTCAGGTTCCCTTGAGAAGGATCTGTTGGAAAAGTACGGCTTTCCCTGTGGAGAAGCCCTTTTTGAAAGCGCCATAAGATGGGCAGAGAAGTTTGAAAGGTGGGGCTTTTATAACTTTAAGGTTTCCATAAAGGGCTCCAACGTGCTTGAAAACATAAAGGCAAACGAGCTTTTTGCAAAACATACAGACATTCCCCTCCACATAGGCATAACGGAAGCGGGCATGGGAACAAAGGGCATAGTTAAATCCTCCGTGGGAATAGGTATATTACTTTACAAGGGCATAGGAGACACTATAAGGGTGTCTTTAACCGACGACCCAGTGGTAGAGGTTCAAACTGCCTACGCTATTTTACAATCCTTGGAACTTAGAAGAAGGGGGCTTGAGATAATCTCCTGCCCTACCTGCGGGCGCATAGAGGTGGATCTACCCAAGGTGGTAAAAGAAGTGGAGGAAAAGCTAAAAAACATAGATAAACCCCTAAGGGTAGCCATAATGGGCTGTGTGGTAAATGCCATAGGAGAGGCAAAAGAGGCAGACCTTGGGCTTGCCTGTGGAAGGGGCTTTGCTTGGCTTTTTAAGGAGGGCAAGCCCATTAAAAAGGTAAAGGAAGAAGAGATGGCGCAAGCTCTAATGGAGGAGGTTTTAAAGTATGACGGAAAAGGAAAAGTATGAAAGGCTTATGCAAAAGGCACAACTAATAGAGGGCAATTTGCAGTTTGTTATCCTTGACCTTTCGCCCAAGTGGATGAAATGCAGAAGAACCAAAAGGCTTGTTTTTCAATTTCATAAACTTGGTCAGGAAGAGGGCACTACCGCCTGCGGCAAAAAGTTGGAAAATTATCAAATACTACCCGACAGGCAAGAAAAGTTGGTTATAACTCAGGTTAATATGATGTTGGGAGGTCTTGGGCTTTTAGTGTTCTTTGACCTATGCCCTCAATGTTTTGGAAATATAAACAGATGTAATCCTTTGGAAGGGGGGGCATAAGCCCCCAAGGTTTTTATTTCACGGACATTATCCACTGGGCAAGTTGTTTTGCCTCTGCGTCGGAAACATTTTGAGGTGGCATAGGAATGCTGCCCCAAACGCCTGCACCGCCTTTCTTTATCTTCCCAGCCAAGTAATCCACTGCATCCGCCTTTCCTGCATACTTCTTGGCTATGTCTGTATAACTGGGTCCTACCTTCTTTGCCTTTAGGTCATGGCATGCCATACAGCCCTTTTGCTTGGCAAGCTGTTCGTTTGCCAAAGAGAAGCCTACAGAGCCTACCATCACAGCAAGAGCAAGTGCTACCTTCTTCATCTTAACACCTCCTTTTAGGTTGTTTGGATTATTATAATATAACCTTGGAGATGAAAAAAAGATGAAAATTGGCGTCTTTGACTCGGGCGTTGGTGGTCTTACCGTTCTAAAAGCCCTTAGGGATAAGTACAAATATGTGGATTTTGTATATCTTGGTGATACCGCAAGAGTTCCCTACGGGAATAAATCTGCCCAGACAGTGATCAGGTATAGCCTTGAGTGTGCGGAGTTTTTGATGGGAGAGGGAATAGACCTTCTTGTGGTTGCCTGCAACAGTGCAAGCTCCTATGCCTTGGACTCTTTAAGGGAAAGCCTTCCTATACCTGTTTTTGGAGTTATAGACCCTGGTGTAAAAAAAGCCTTGGAGATAACCAAGGGAAAGGTGGGAGTTATAGGCACAAGAGCCACTATTTCAAGCGGTGTTTATAAAAGGCGTTTGGAGGAGTACGGTGTGGAGGTGTATCAAAAGGCTTGTCCTCTTTTTGTTCCCCTCGTTGAGGAGGGCATAATAGAGGGAAAGATAGCTCAAGAGATTGTAGAGTATTATCTTAAGGACCTTAAAGAGGCAAAGGTGGATACCCTTATCCTTGGCTGTACTCACTATCCCCTTCTCAAGCCCCTTATTGAAAAGTATATGGGCGACCATGTAAAGGTTATAGATTCTGCCACAGCGTTGGCTTTGGAGATAGAGCCCTTTATTAAAGAAAAGGGTTTTTCTTGCCTTGACCTTAACTTTACCGACATATCACCCAATTTGGAGTTTTTAATAGAGCTTATCCTTGGAGAAGTCAATAAGCCAAGGTTTGTGTCCCTTCCTTGTAAAGTTTAACTCCTTGAGGAAACTTTCTCTGACCGCTTCAAAGAAACCTCTAACCCTTTCATCCCTGTAATCTCCGTATGTCCAGTAAAGGGGTCTAAAGGCTCCATAAAGGTAGAGGTACTCCATCTCTGCATAAATTCCATTGCCAAGGTATATCCTTCCACCTCGCTTTTTTGAAGAAGCCAAGATAAGATGGCTTTCATCCACATACCCCACATCAATGTTTAACCTTCTTCTTTTGTCCCTTTTGTAGTACTCTTCCCTTTTCATAGCCCAAAGCTTGAAGTTTAAAAGGTCTTCCTTTCTCATAAGCCCTTTAAGGCTTATAAACCTTTTGTATAATCCTTCTCCCATCTCTTTTCCATAATACCTTTGCAAGCTTTCAAAATAAAAGCTTTCCGAGATAAGCTCCCAGCTAATTTCAGAAAGGAAGTTTTTTAAAAGCCCTTCTTCCCTGTATAGGATAGCTATTATTGGCTTTGAGAGTTCCATGATAGGAAATCTTCCACCAGCTCCCTTTTTCTCTTCCCCAGAGCTTTGGGACCTTCCACAAAAAGTCCAAAGGCGAGCAAAAGTTTATCATCCACCATATAACCCTGCATGTTATTCCTTAGTATATTTCTTATCCTATTTATCTCCTCCTGTGCCCTTTTCCCTTCAAGCCCTCTGTAATCTCTTATCTTTTCCTTCAAAGCTTCATAAAAGCTTCCCGATTCTATCATAGATACAAAGTCTTTTACTGGATAACAAAGCAAAGGTGCTTCAATTCCAACCTCTTGTAAAGCCTCCTTTATAAGGTTAGCCCTTATGTGTCCTATTCCCTTTATTCCAGAAAGGCTGGCACAATGGGGCTCTATGCCGTACTTTACCGAGTGGGCTACACTTAACATCTCCTGGTAAGAAAATTTGTAAAATCCCCTTTTGTTTATCTCTATAAGGACCCTAAGTAGATGGATAGCATCGGTGGAAAGATAAGAAAACTCTCCGGGCGGATGCTTTAGATTAGAATACCTTGCGGTGATGCCTTTAACATAGAAAAGGAATTGATGAGTGTTGTCCTTTATACATTCCTTCCCACAAAGCAACAGCTCCATCTTTACAAGTTGGTAGTCTTCTTCAAACCTCTCCTTCCTTTTCAAAAAATCAAAAAGGCTATCAAACCTCTTTGTGTATAAAAGGGGCCTTATGGTTGCCATAAGGTCTATTGGTAGGACTTTCCTTCTTAAAAACTCTTCGAAGCGTGTGGGTGGTATGCCAGACTTTACACAAAAAAGACCCTTTTCTGTAAGCTCTTTATGCTTTATATATCCATGACCTTTTAAAAAGTCTTTTACCTTTTTGATCTCTTGTTTTTTTATCTGTTTAAAGGAATAGGTGTTTTCTAAATACCTTTCTGGATCGCCTTTTTCATACATGTGTGCCAACAATAGGAAAAAGGCAAGGCTGTTTATGTTGGCTCCCTCCTCCATAGTGGCGGTGGTAAAGGGCTTGCTTAGGTCTTCTATAAGCTTTTTTTCCAAAAGGTCTTTTTTTGCTCCGTATGTGAGTATATGGGAGTAGCCTACTTCTCTTATACCAAGTCTGCCTGCCCTTCCTTCCATCTGTAAAAGGTCAAGGCTGTCGGGAATACTCTTTATCTCTGCTTCCTTTCGGAAAAACTTAGCAAGTATAAGCACTCTGTCTGCGGGCATATTTACACCATAAGCCAAGGTTTGGGTAGCCATCAAAACTTTTAGCCTTCCTTCTCTAAAAGCCTTTTCTATCTCTTCTCTTTCCTCTTTTGGTATGTCTGCATTGTGAAAGGCAATCTCTCCTTCCCTTTCCTCCTGAGTGTCAAAGGGTAAGGTTTTGTTCCATATGCCTATTTTCTCTTCGTTGGCAAGCTCCAAAATCTTCCATCCAAGGCTTTTCTTTGGTACAAAAAGTATAAGGTTTTCGTCCCCCCTTCTGAGAGAAAAAAGGGCGTTTAAAAGCCTCCCAGCCACAAGCTCTTCACCCTCTAAATCCCTTCTTATGGGCTCAAAGCTCAAAAGGCTTTTTATCTCCCTATATAAGGGCACGGGCCTCCAAGCACTTTTTATAACAAGGCTTGCTTTTATCCAATGGGCAAGGTCTTGAATGCCTGGCAAGGTAGCAGAAAGGCAAAGCATGGGAATATTCTCCCTAAGGCAATAGGTTATTATCTCTTCCAGGATCCATCTTTTGTTTATCTGATGGACTTCGTCTATTACAAGGGCTGAGAGGCTTTCTATCCAGCTTGCCCTATTTCTGAAAGAGTGGGCAAGGTGTTCGTAGGTGCTAACTACAAGCTTGGCTTTACTTTCTTTAAAACTTTCAAGAACTGTCTCTCCTGTTCTCATCTCCACCTCTTTGGGTGGATAGTATTCTCTAAATTCCAAAAGCTTTTCCTTAACCAAAGCCTTTGTGGGAGCGGTATAGACAAGCCTACCCTTGAAATTTCTTATAAAAAGGTAGGCAATAAGGCTTTTTCCAGAAGAAGTAGGGGAAGCCACAAGGGCATTACCCCCTTCATAGAACCTATAAAAGACCGTCTGGATAGGGTTCAAAAGGGGATACCTTATCCTTTGGTCCACCAAGGATGAGTTTATAAGGTCTTCTTCTAACACCTTTCCCAAGTTTTCTACAAGGTATATTGCCCTTCCCTCTGGCGGGCTTAAACTGTAATAGCTTTTATCCAAAAGATGGATATTTACAGCTTTTCCCATATTTTTTCCATGCTTTTTAGCTCCTTATCAAAAACAAAGACAAGCTTGGGAAGTTTCTTTACCCTTAGGTTTTTTAAAAGAAGTTTTTTTAAAAAGCCTTCGGCTTTTCGTAGGGCTTCTTGTGCTTGTTTTTCCTTGCCATCCTCCAAGGTGGTAAAATAAACCCTTGCTACGCTCATATCCTCCGACAGCTCTATTCCCGTTATAACAACTCCCTCCACCCTCGGGTCTTTCAACTCTGTAAGCAAAAGGTTTGCTATCTCCTCCTTTAGCTGCTTTGCAAACTTTATTCTTTTGATATCCATAAAGATAGTATATCCAACGGAACAGCCTTATGTCTTTGTGTGATGCCTCCTTAGAACCTCCAAAAAGAGGGGATTGTCGTGTTTTAGAAGATGGTCATCCACGTGTATCTTTGTTTCCGTCCTTGGCAGGTAATGATTTCCGGGGTTTGTGCCCATATCTGGGAAAAGGACAAAGCCGTTCCTTTCCTTTATAACCTTAT
>JBKBRK010000028.1:0-16281 GCA_046292245.1 Aquificaceae bacterium | reverse complement strand
CCCTAGGGCAGTTTTGGCCTCCATAGCCTTTGCGTCAAGGTTTATGCCCTTTTGAAGCTTCACCATAAGGCTTAACTCCTCCAACATGTCAAGGTTATCATTGGAAGCAGGCCCATCGGTACCAAGGCACACGTGAATGCCTCTTTTAAGGTAATCCCTTATAGGGGCTATGCCCGAAGCCAGTTTTAGATTGCTCTCTGGACAATGAAGAACCTTCGCCCCCGTAGCTTTTATCATTTCCCTTTCCTCGTCCTCCGTCCAAACCACATGTGCCATGAGAACTTTATCCCCTAATACGCCAAGGCTGTAAAGGTGCTCCACAGGTCTTTTTCCGTACTTTTCAATACAAGCTTCTACCTCCTGCTGCGTTTCCGCCACGTGGGTGTGTATGTAAACATCCTCCTCAAGGGCTATCTCATAGGCTTTTTTGTAGGTATCTGGAGAACATGTATAGACTGCATGGGGACAAAGGACTGGGAAAAGAAGGTGGGAGTTTTTATAGTCTTTTATGAAAGCCCTTGCCCTGCTAAGGTACTCCCTTGGGCTTTTGGCAACCTTTGTAGGAAAATCCAGTATTCCAAAACCAAGCCCCGCCCTTATGCCCGCCCTTTGGGCAACTTCTGCCAAAGCCTCTTCAAAAAAGTACATGTCCATAAAAAGGGTTGTGCCAGACCTAATAGCCTCTGCTATACCTATAAGGGCTCCATCTTTTACAAACTCTGGAGAAACAAACTCTCCCTCCAACACCCATATAACCCTTTGGAGCCAATCCATAAGGGGAAGGTCTGCACCAAGGCCTCTCAAAAGGCTCATGGAGATATGGGTATGCATGTTGGCAAAGGAGGGAAAAACCAGCTTTTCTTCAGCCCTTACAGTATGCTTTGCCTCCTGTGTTATTTCTTGGGATATCTCCGCTATAACTCCATCTTTTATGCCTATATCCACCAATGTCTTCTTATCGGGCAACAGCGCCTTTTTAATCAAAAGGTCCAACACGGTTAAATATCTATTATAACGCCAGTTGAAAGATCCCTCTGTAGGGGCGTATGTAATACACACATATAGTCCCTATATGGCGTTGGTGCGTAAATTCTCAAAAATGACCACGCCCAATAAATTAAAGAAGGTAAATTTTTTGGTCCATAGACTTGCCGATTGGCTTCTTAGATAGGAATGTCAAGGGTTCTCTCAAAGTTCCTTTTACGGATTTATTCACCAAAGCCTTTTGCTTATAAAAAGCTTCTATCAAAAATAAGGCTATTGGCAAAAAAAGAATAGGATACAGGTTATAGAAAATCCATCTCACACATCTACAGGAAAGAATGCCAAAAGCTTATAAAGACCTGCTAAAGAAGTTAAAGGCTAACCTTAAAGAAAGACTCTTTCTGGGCATGTGGAGAGACCCAATATAGGCATTAGCTCCTGCTACAGGGGGCGGTAGTCTGTGAAAGGAGCTATTTTTGAAACAACCTGGAGAACTTTATGTAATTTAAATCTTTGATAAAGCTCATAGCAAACTTCCAAAAAATTAGCATAATATACCTATCACTTATAGGAGGTGTTGGGATGTTTGAATACAGTGAAAAGGTACTTGACCACTTTTTAAACCCAAGGAATGTGGGTGTCTTAGAAGATGCCAACGCCATAGGGCAGTGTGGCAACCCTGCCTGTGGGGATGCTATGCTTTTTACCCTTAAGATAAATCCCGAGAAGGATATTATAGAGGATGTGAGGTTCAAAACTTTTGGCTGTGGCTCCGCCATTGCCGTATCCTCCCAGCTTACAGAGATGATAAAGGGAAAGCCCATAAGCTATGCCCTGAACCTTACCTACAAGGATATCTTTGACGAGCTTGGTGGCCTTCCTCCTCAAAAGATTCACTGCACGAACCTTGGACTTGAAACCCTACATGTGGCCATAAAGGATTATCTTTTAAAGCAAGGAAGAGTGGAAGAGGCTATACGCATACCCGATTGCTACGAAGAAGAGGAAGAAGAAAGCAAAGAGTTTGAGTTCCTTTCTACATGAAGCTTAGGGCTGTTGCTCTTTTATCAGGAGGGCTTGATAGTTCCTTAGCGGTCCGCCTCCTTCAGGACCAGGGCGTGGAGGTTAAGGCTTTGCACTTTTACACGGGCTTTTGTATAACCGAGCATAAAAGACGCCTTGGCTTGAAGAGAGAAGACGGATCGCCCTATGTCAACCCAGCCTTGAGGGCAGCAGCCCATCTTGGGATACCTATAGAGATAGTGGATATATCCAAGGAGTACTTTGATATAATCTTAAGCCCCAAGTACGGCTATGGGAAGAATGTAAATCCCTGTGTAGATTGTAGGATATTTATGCTTCAGAAGGCAAAAGAGATAATGGAAAGGGACGGCTATTCTTTTGTTATAACCGGTGAAGTTTTGGGGCAAAGGCCCATGAGCCAAACCTTTGAAAGACTTATGCTTATAGAAAGGGAAGCGGGCTTAGAAGGCTGTGTGGTTAGGCCCCTCTCTGCCAAGCTTCTTCCTCCAACCATACCGGAAAAGCTAAAATCGATAGACAGGGAAAAACTTTTGGGTATATACGGAAGAAGTAGGAAAGTGCAGATAGCTTTGGCGCAGAAGTATGGGTTGGAATACGAGCAGCCAGCGGGAGGTTGTTGCTACCTTACAGACGAAAACTACGCCCTTAGGTTCAAGGAGGCTTTAAGCAAAGAAGGTGTTATAAGCAGGGATGATTTGATGCTTTTTGCAGTAGGCCGCCATTTTAGGTTGCCCTTTTCCAACACTAAGCTAATAGTGGCGAGGAATGAGGGAGAAGTGAATTTTCTTAAAGGTTTTAAAAACAGATATGGCTATGCCTATAGAAGAGATGGAAAGGGCACCTTTGCCCTTATAAAGGGTAAGCCCACGAAGGAAGAATTGGAGCTTATAGCGGGCATTGTAAGCAGGTATTCCAAAAGGGAGCCCTGTGAGGTATTTATAGGTATTGATGGTGAAGAAGCTTTTATTTGGGCAGAGCCTTTAAGGGATGAAATAATAGAAAGTTTTAAAATAGTTCCAGAAAGGGGTGTAAAGCATGGAGCTTAAAGATATAAGGGCTAATGTGGTGCATGATGTGGTAGGCACCTTTTGTCCCATACCTATATCGGAAACGGCAAGGGTTATGAAAGGTATGAGCATTGGGCAGGTGCTTGAGCTTATAGCGGACGACCCTGGCGTGGTAGAGGATATTCCCGCCTGGTGTAAGGCAACAGGTCAAGAGTTCCTTGGCTTGTATGAAGAAGAGGGTGAATACCATCTTTTTGTAAAAAAGGTAAAAGAGTTATGAAGGAAAGGATCACTCTTGATACAAAGCTTACCAACCTTTATGAGATACTTCCTCAAGCAAGGGAAATACTTATGAAGTACGGATACAAAAAGCTGCTGGAAGAAGATATAGAGGATGTGGTGGTGGATAAACTAACCATAAAAGGTTTTTGCAGGCTTATGGATTTGGATGAGAAAGATCAGGAAAAACTCTGGCAGGAGATACAAAATTTATACTCGGAGGTATAAACATGGAAGAAAGGGAACTTAAAGAAGTAGAGGCTATCCTTGAAAAGATAAGACCAGCCTTAAGGGAACATCATGGAGACTTAAAAATAGTGGATATAAAGGAAGGAGAGGTTTACCTTCAGTTTGAGGGTGGTTGTGGTGAATGCCCTATAGCGGACGTAAGCGTAAAGAACGTAGTAGATATGGCAATCAAAGGGAATTTAAGCTGGGTAAAAAGGGTAGAGATTTTGCAGTCCAAGTATCAGATAGGATGATCCTTGATGGATACACAGAAGTCTATGGAGTTGTAGGCTATCCCATAAAACATTCTTTATCGCCCCTATTCCAAAACAAAGCCTTTGAGCACTTTTCCCTAAAAGCGGTTTATGTACCCTTTGAAGTAAAACCCGAAAACTTTGAAAAAGCTTTTTATGGTTTGTGGGCTTTGGGAGTAAAGGGCGTAAATATAACCCTTCCCCATAAGGAAAAAGCCCTTGAGCTTTCCCACTTTGCGGATCCTCATGCAAAAGCCATAGGCTCTGCCAACACTTTAAAGTTTACACCCGAAGGTGTTTATGCCTATAACACCGACTGGATAGGCTTTTTGAAGGCTATTAAGAAGGTATTGCCCCATTTAAAGGGGGTTAAAGCCTTAGTTTTAGGTGCCGGCGGCTCCTCAAGGGCTATCTTGTACGCCCTAGAGAGGGAATCTGCAGAGATTTATCTTTGGAATAGAACCATAGAAAAAGCCCATAGGCTGTGTGAAATTTTTCCTTGCAAAGTAGTCAAAGCTCCAAAGGAGATAATAAAGGATGTAGAGCTTATTGTAAACACCACCTCCTCCGGCTTAGGAAAAGAAGATCCTCCCCTCTTTGACTATGGGCTTTTGGAAGCCAAGCATAAAGTTATGGATATCATCTACAAGGAAACGCCCCTTGTGAGGGCTTCTAAGGAAAAAGGTTGTACCCTCGCAAGTGGTCTTGATATGCTTTTATACCAAGGCATGGAAAGTTTCAAAATATGGACAGGTCTTGAAGTGCCCTATGAAGTGGTAAAAGATGCGGTGGCTGGATATTATAATCTTTCTGAATAAGTTTGGTGAGAAATTATCTTTTTAGGGGCGGTTCACGAACCGCACGGCGGTTTTTTGTAGGGTGTGCAAATATTTTTTTGGGCATATGCTAATAACCAAGCCAAGGCTTTATAAACTATGCTTCTTCCAAGATAGCCCTATAAAAACATTTGATAAAGTAGGCTCGTAGGCTATGGCTCCGCTAAGGGTTGCCGAAAGCACAGAAAGTGTGGCTAATAGAGTAAAGCTTGTCCGCTTCCCTCTTTGTTAGCCTATAATACATATGCAAAATAAACAAAGCCACAGGCATGGCTATGGCAAAATGGGTAAAAGTAGCTTAATTAGTTTCATGGCTTTTCCTCCTTGAAAGTATTTCATATACCAAGGGTAGCACTACCAAAGTTAGCATTGTGGATGTGAATATACCCCCTATTACAACCACTGCAAGGGGCTTTTGCACTTCGGATCCCGCACCTTTGCTAAGGAGCATGGGGATCAATCCCAAGGATGCAGCCGTGGCAGTTATAAGGATAGGTCTTAGCCTTTTGGATGCAGATGTTAAAAGGGCTTCTTTTACGGGTAGAGACTCCTCTATAAGCCTTTTTGTGTAAGATATCAGCACCACTCCGTTCAAGGTGGCAATTCCAAAAACCGCAATAAAACCAACGGCAGAGGGCACAGAAAGGTTATAACCAGATAGATAAAGAGCAAAGACCCCGCCCACCGTGGCAAAGGGCACGTTTAACATAACCACCAAGGCATCTTTAAGGGAATTGAAGTTTAGGTACAAAAGCAAAAAGATAAGCAAAATAGCAAGTGGAACAGCCACCATTAATCTTTTAATAGCTCTTTCTTGGTTTTCAAACTGACCGCCAAACATAACATAATAGCCCTCGGGCAGTTTTACATCCCTTTGGATCTTTTCCCTTATCTCTTGGACAAAGCTTCCAAGGTCTCTTCCCCATAGATTGCTTTGCACCAAGGCATACCTCATACCGCCTTCCCTTCTTATCTTGTTGTAGCCCTCTTCTATGGATATATGGGCAACATCCGAAAGGGTAAGATAGCTATCTTCATTGATGAGAATAGGAAGATGCTTTACCTCCTCCATCTCTTTCTCTTTTAAGCTAACCACTATGGGGAAAAGCGCCACACCCTCCTGAAGATAGGATATCTCCCTTCCGCCAAGGTAATAGCCTATAGCATCCATAATGTCCTTTGTGGTAAGATGGTACCTCTGGAGTATCTCTTTTTTGGGTTCTATACGAAGCTGTAGCTTTCCTTCTTGGATCTCTGTCTCCACATCGGTAGCGCCCTTGGTAGACTCCACTATCTTTTCTATCTGGCGAGCTATCTCGTTTATTTTCCTTAGGTCTTCACCAAAAACCTTTATGGCAAGGGTTGCCTTTACCCCCGATAAAAGCTCATCTATCCGCATCTGTATGGGTTGGGTAAAGCTAAACTCTACGCCAGGCACTCCCTCAAGGTCTTTTCTCAAAAGATCTTCGAAGGCTTGTCTGTCTTTAAAGCTTTTCCACTCTTCCGGCGGCTTTAGGATTATAAAAGTTTCTATGTAGCTAACATCCTCGGGCTCTCCCATCTCCGCCCTTCCTATGTTGGAAAAGGTATGAATAACCTCTGGGTATTCTAGAGCGGTTTTTTCCACTAAGTTTGCAACCCTTTTTGCCTCTTTTAAGGACACATCGGGGTCTAAAAAGGATTTCACAAGCAAAGCACCCTCCTCAAGGGTGGGGGCAAACTCCCTTCCTATCCTTGAAAGTAGAAAAATAGAGAAGATAAAGGCAGCAAAAGAAAGGGCAAGGACAAAAACCCTAAACCTAAAAGCTAAGGAAAGAACACGCAGGTAAAAACCTCTAAGGCGCATAAAAAACAAGCTTTCTTCTTCACCTCCTTTCAAAAACCAATAAGAAAGCACAGGCATAAAAACAAGAGCTACAAAAAGGGAAGAAAGTAGGGCAAGGATTATGGTTATAGCCAAAGGCTTGTAGTACTTACCCTCCACCGATTCAAAGGTGAAAAGGGGTAAAAAAACCACGGCAATAATCAAAATAGCAAAGGTTAAAGGCTTTTTTATTTCCTGAAGAGATTCAACTATAATGGTGGTCTTTGTAAAGTTTTTGCCCTCGGAAAGGTGTCGGTATATGTTTTCTACAACCACCACGGTGGCATCTGCAAAAAGTCCAAGCCCTATGGCAAGACCTCCCATGGTCATAAGGTTTGCAGAGATGCCCAAAGCCTTTAAAAAGGTAAAGGTCAAAAGAAGAGTAAAAGGTATAGAAAGGGCTACAAGGATGGCAACTCTAAGGTTCCAAAGGTAAAGGGCTATGGCTATGGTTATTAAACCTATCCCCTCCAAAAGAGCCTTTTCTACGGTACTTATAGCTTTTTTTGTAAGGTAAGATTGGTCATAAATGACCTCTATCTCTACACCCTTTGGTAGAACCTTCTGTGCCTGAGATAAAGCTTCCTTTAGCCTTTCTATTAATTTCATCGTATTTACATTTATTCTCTTTAGCACAATGTTTCCTTGAACTTCTTCTCCCTTATAGGTAAAGGCTCCCCTCCTGTTTGGCATTTCTCCCCTTTCTACCTTTGCCACATCTCCCAAAAGCACATATCTATCGTCTATTTTCTTTATGGGAACTTTTAGTAAATCTTCCCTGTCTTTGTACCTTCCCAAACCTCTTACCACCAGATCTCCCTCGGGAGAGTTTAAAAAGCCACCTCCAGCCACTTGACCATATTCCTCCAGAGCCTTTATAACCTCCAAAAGGCTTACTTGATGTTGCAAAAGCTTTTGGTTATCCACCTTTACAAGGTAAGCCTTGTCTGGTCCCCACTGAGATATATCTTCCACACCCTCTACAGTCTTCACAAGGGGCTTTACTTTTAGTTCGTGCAAAGCCTTTAGCTCTTCAAGGCTATACTTACCTGTTTTGTCCCTTAGTATATAAAACATCACATTTCCCAAGCCAGAAGTGTTTGGTCCCATGCTGGGAATCATGCCGCTTGGTAAATAATCTTGGGCTTGTGCAAGTTTTTGAGAAACCAAATTCCTTGCGGTGTTTAAGTCTGTGCCCTCTTTGAAGAAGACCGCCACGTAGGATAAGCCCGGTAAGCTTATACTTCTTACAACCTCCGCGTCCTTTATACCATAAAGAAGAGATTCAACGGGCTTTGTAACGAGTATTTCCGTCTCCTCTGCCGACAGTCCCGGCGTTTGTGTGTAAACTATAACCTGCGGGGGTGTTGGGTCTGGAAAAGTATCCACGGGTATCTTATAAAGGCTGTAGGCACCAAGAACAACCGCAATTAACATAAAGAAACCCACAAAAAGCCTATAGTTTATAAGCCACTTAATCATTTTTCTACCTGTGATTTAAGGAATATGGTGCCTTCTATCGCCACAAGATCTCCTTGAGAAAGCCCCTCAACAAGTACCCTATTCCCCTCTTGCCTTAGCTTTTTGACCTTCTTTGGTAAAAAGCCATCCCTTACTCTAACAAAAACAACGGAATCACCCCTTACCTCTTGTACAGCCTGTGCGGGGAGCCAAAAACCTTGCACTCCTTGACCCTTTGCTTTGATATTTACCCTCAAGCCCTCCTTTAGCCTATAATCTTTGTTTTCCACCAAAAAGCGAAGCACAAGTTTTCCCGTCTGTGGGTCTAATTTGGGAGAAATCCACTCAAGCTTTGCCGAATATTGTTTTTCCTCCCAAACCACATAGCCTTCCCTCTTTGGCTTATAGCTGGGCTCTGCATAGGCATAAGCCCAAAGTCTTGAGTAATCTTGAATTTTAAAAAGGGGGCTTTGCAATCCAACGGAAGAATTAAGAACCGCTTTTTGTTCTAAAACCACACCGCTGTAAGGACTTCTTATTATCAAGTTGTCTTCCCTTATTTCTCCAAGAGAACTTCTATTTTGCAGCATGGCTTTGTATTCTGCAAGAGCTGTTTCGTATTCCACCTTTGCGGAAAAATACTTTGCGTAGGGTATAACCTCCTCCTTATATAAAAGCTCTTCCCTTTTTAGGACCTCTTGTGCCTTTTTCAGTTTTACCTCAAGCACACGAATTTGTGAGTTTATCTCTGCGATCCTTGGAGAGTATATCTCCGCCAATATCTGCCCCTTTTTGACCCTGTCTCCTTCTTTTACATAGAGTCTTTTGATTACCCCTTCTAAGAGCGAGTATATCTCTACAGAAAGGCTTGGATCTGATTTTAACACTGCAGGCAAGCTATCCTCAAGCCTTGCCTCTTCAATTTTTACCGACTGGGTTTTTATACCCAATTTCTGTATGGTATCTTCGTTCACCTTTATAAGGTTGGCAAAGACCACCAAAGGTATTAATAACATCCACACCATAGGGCACCTCCATAGATTATCCCCTTTGCGTATTCGTTATGGGCTTGTAATAAAATTTCAAGTTTTTTCTTCAAAAGCTCGTAATAGGCTTTTTTGGTTTGAGAAAGCTCAAGGAGAGTTATTGTCCTTAGCTTGTAGCTTTTTATAGCAAGGGCAAGTTCCTGCTCTGCCTGCGGCAAAAGCCCCTTTTCTATCTTTTCCACTTGCTTTGAAAGGGCTACGTATTGATTTTTTACAGAATCTATTTGGGCTATTGCCCTTAGCTTTTGGCTCTCTCTTTCTGCCGCAAGGCTTTGCCTTTGGGCAGTTAAATCAAGGATCTCCGCTTGGCGCCCATAAAAGACTGGTAGACTAACAGACACACCCATCCTAACACCATACTCTTTGTCCGCAACCTTTTCCGTAGTAAGGCTAAAGGTGTATAAAGGCTTTGCCAAACCCCTTTCAACTTGTAAAAACTTGTTAATAACCTCCTCCATTCCTCTGTAGTATTCCATAAAGGGGCTTTTATCAAGGTCAAGCTCATGCCATACTGGAGCCTTTAAAACACCTTCCACATCTTCCACCTTTTTCCCCGCAAGGACGGAAAGTTCAGAAAGCAAAGACCTGTATTTAGCATAGATTATTCCCCTTTCTCCTTCAAGTAATTCCGTCTCCCTTTGCCATCTAAAGACGTCAAGCTTTGGGATTTCACCAAGGCTGTAGCTTTTTTCTATAAAGGCTTTTAAATCTCTTTGAACTTTGAGCTCCTCCTCCAAAACCTTTAACAATTCTTTGTAATACAAGGCTTGATAGAAAAGGAGGTAAACCTCATAGGCTATCTTGTTCCTTTCCATCTGCACCTTATAATCCAAATGCTTATTATGAAGTTGATAGGCTTCACCTGTAAGTCTAAAAAGACTTGGCGGCAAAAAAGGTTGAGAATAGGTTATACCATACAAGGGGCTTTTAGAAAAACCTTCCTTGTCGGTACCAAAGTTTCCCACCTCAAAGCTAAGGTTTGGGTTTAGACCAGCCCTATAGCTCAGACTTTTGGCTTGGTAAAGCAACCTTTCTGCATACAAACCCTTAATATAGGGGCTGTTTCCCAAAGAAAGGTCTATGACGTTCTTCAGCTCAATAGAAAAGGCAAAGCTTACAAAAAGCAAGAGTAATAGAATGAAAACCATTTTAAAGGAAATTCCTTAACGGAAAATTAACCAAAGATTAATTTGGCTTTGATGCGGTACAGATCTCCTTCTTGATCCTCCTCAAAGCTTATACTCCAGCCTTGCGCACTACATAGCTTTTTTGCTATATAAAGACCCACGCCACTCATCTTTCCCTTTGTTGAAACACAAAGGGGCTTCTGGGATAGATTTTCTACCACAAAGGCATCCTTTGTTAAACTTATCCATGCCTTTCCTTCCCCATGCCTAAGGGCGTTGTCCAAAAGGATATCAAAGATCTCAAGAGTAATCTCTGGATCGCAAAAGACATAAACATCTTCCAAGTGTATACTTATAACCTTGCTCTCATAGAGCCTTAAAAGTTCTTCCAACAGACCTTTTAGATTCTGCCTTTGCAAAGACAGGTTATAAGACTGAACGCTAAGCTTTGAAGCCCTCAAAAAGGAATGGGAAACCTTTTCTATTTTATGAAGCTCCTGCTTTATCTTTTCAAGTTCTCCACTTTTAAAATCCCTTGAAAGCCTATCTAACTTGAGATATATCCTCCCCAAAGGCGTTTTCAAAGAGTGGCTAAAAGCCATCAAAAGGTCCCTATACTGGCCTGATTGCTCCTTTAAAGCTTGCATATTATCCTTTAAAGCCTCCACCAACGGCTTTATCTCCCTATAAGTCTTTACCTCCTGACCTTCCAGAGCCCTCCTCACAGCCTCTTCAAGACCCTTTAACCCCCTTTTTACAAAAAGCCAATAGAAAACCAAAAAGGAAAGAATAAACAAGAAATAACCAACCAAAAGAACCCACTTAAGAAGCTTTAAAAACTCCAAGCCCCCACTTATATCAATACCATACTGCAAATAATAACCTTTGAGATTTGTTGTTATAAATCGGTATATCCTCCCCTCAAAGTTCAAAGTCTCCACATAAGGCGCCTTATCCCTCCTAAAAGGCGGTATTAGTTCGGGGTTGTTGGTATCTATTATAAGACCCTCTTGGTTTCTAAGAACAAAGACCTCCCACTTTCTAAATTCTTCACCCTCTTTATATAACTTTTCAAACTCTGCAATGTCTTCCACCAAATGATGATCTATAAGAGAATAAACCATTTTCCCCACGCTTAGATAAATGACTGCAAAAAAGATAAGACTAAAAGATCCAACAAAAAGCAAAAACCATCTGAAGTTTTTATTTAAAGACCTCATTCTATCCTATAGCCTAATCCTTTTTGAGATTGGATTATATCCTTTCCCAACTTTTTACGGATACGATGGATAAGCACCTCAACTGTGTTGCCTTCAGCCTCTTCATTATTTAATGCCCTTTCCAAAAGCTCTTCCCTTGAAACAAAGCGAGAGCTGTTTAGGACCAAATACTCCAAAAGAGAGTACTCTCCAGCGGTTAATTTTACCTCTCCCCCCTTTAAAAATACCTTTTTTTGATTTAGATTGACCTTCACATCGCCTATTTGCACCTCCCAGCTGCCAAAGCCACGGTACCTGCGTAAAACAGCCTTCACACGTTCCAAGAGCTCTTCAAAGTGGAAGGGCTTTGTTATGTAGTCATCGGCACCGATACGAAAAAAGCCCAGCTTGCTTTTTACCTCCGACACCACGGTAATAACTATAACCGGCACCCCTATCCCTTCTTCTCTCAAAGACCTTAAAAACTCCTTTCCATCCACTCTGGGAATATAGTAATCAAGGATAATAAGGTCAAAGCTTTCCGAAAGGGCAAGGCTTAGCCCCCTTCTTCCATCAAGGGCTAACCTCACCTTGTAGCCTTTTTCCTCAAAAAGCTCCTTCAAAGAAATTGCAAGCTCCTTGTCGTCTTCTACCAACAAAAGCCTCACCTACTTTGATTCCTCCCAAAATCTTTGTCTTAGCTCCCATCTTTCCCTTTTCATCTGAACTTTTACCTGAGTGGTACACTCTTTGTAGCTCCAAAAGTCCTTTGCCTTTTGGAGACATTCCCTTTCCTTGGCGATGTGTTTTTCCCTAAGCTTTAGCTCCTCCTCTTTGAAGCTTTTGCATTTTTCCCAATTTTGCTGGCACCAGTATCTGTCCATGTGGGGCTTTTCATAAGGCTCGGCAAAGGCTACGCCCGATAGTATAACTAAGGACGCCAAAAGCGTTTTCTTCATGGCTATACCTCCTATTGGATTTGATAGGAATAAGATAAAGCCTCTGGATTAATAAAAAATTAACAAAGACTACCCCCTAAAATGGTCAAACCCTTTGGGCTCAAGTGGTTTATTGTCAAGATATACACCTTCTCCCTTTTCCACAAAGCCTATATGTACCATGCTTAAAAAGGGGTTTATTTTCTCCAAGGAATGAGTAAAAAGAAGCTCATAATCTTCCCCGCCCGAAAGGGCATAATCTATGGGATCTTTACCATGTCTTTTACAAAAGGAGTAAAGCTCTTGGGAGATGGGTATCTTTTCTGGAATAAGTCTTATCTTTACATGGCTCGCCTTTGCCAACTTTTCTGCATCGGAAGATAGCCCATCGCTTATGTCCATGCTGGCAGATGCATACTTGGATATGTGCTTTGCAAAGTCAACTCTGGCGGTAGGCCTTAGATGTTTTTCTATTAGTCTTAGTTCAAAATCCTCATAGCTTTTTCTTTCCATAAGCAAAAGCTCAAGCCCAGCCCTTGAATCTCCAAGGGTACCCGAAACAAACACTACTTCACCCTCCTTTGCCCCCCTTCTTCCCACAAACCTATCACTATTACCCAACATAAAGACATCAAGGCATAACTTCTCCCCTCTACTCACATTACCACCCACCACTTCACATCCATAAAATTCGCAAGCCTTCTTTATGCCAAGATAGACCTCTTCCACGTATTTAACTTCCATATCGGGCAAAACCAAAGAGATCAAGGCATACAAGGGCACGCCACCATTTGCCACCACATCGCTCACATTTACAGAGATAGCCTTCCATCCTATGGCGGATGGCGGATAGCTCCTTTTGAAATGCCTGTCTTCTAAAAGTATATCGCAAGTGAGGAGTAAGGTCTGACCTCCAAGGTTTATAGGCGCTGTATCATCCCCTATTATTTGACTTTGAAGTATGGACTTTAACCTATCTATAAAGCCAAACTCCCCAAGTTCTGAGATCTTCATTCGCTAAAGATCTGACCCTCTATGGGCTGTACTATAACTCCCCTCTCTTCCATAAATTTTATGGCTCTTTCTATCTCCTCTGCCTCTCCGTCTATCTCAATGGTTAATATGCCCGTATCTTTGCTTACCTTTGCAGTCCTAATATTCACAACCACTTCAAAACTTTTACAAACCATACAAAGAATAGGATCCTTTACCTTTTCCTCTGGATATATGAGCTGAAGCCTTATTATGTTCATAGGGAAAATTATATCAGATATATGCTGAGTTAGAAATATCCCTTTATCGGTAGAGCAGGCATACCTGCTTACGGTAAAAAATACAGGCTGGAAGTATAAACTACCCCTTGTGGGAACTTATCCTAAAATAAACTAAGGTTATAGATCAATCGGTAGCATAGCTATGCAATCCTGGGAAGAAGAGATTTATAGCAAAAAAGCATATAAGCACCGTTATAAAGCCAAAAACCACCATCCAAGCAACCCTTTTACCTTTCCAACCAAGCATCTGCCTTGCATGAAGGTAAGCTCCAAAAAATAACCATACTATCAGAGACCAAACTTCTTTTGGATCCCAACTCCAATAGCCTCCCCAAGCTTCATTGGCCCATGCGGCACCCAAGATTATGGAAGCTGTCCATATGGGAAAGACTATAACTATTGATTTATAGGTTATCTCCTCAAGGGTTTCCTTTGAGGGAAGAGCTGCCCGTGGAAACTTTTCCTTTAAGAGATATAAGACCGCACCGCCAAAGCCAACGGTAAAGCCCGCATAACCAATAAAAGCAGTTATCACGTGTATGTATAACCAATAGCTTCTCAAAGCGGGCATAAGGGGGACTATCTCCTTTGAAGCATAAAATATGGCAAAAGCCGAAAGCCCAAAGACAGCTGGAACAACAATAGCTCCAAGAAGTTTTATCCCGTACCTTCTTTCAAGGAAAAGGTATATTACACCCACTACAAAGCTCCAAAAGGTAAGGGCTTCAAAGAGGTTGCTCCATGGAGGGTGGGGTACACCCATTTCATAGGTCTGTATAGTCCTTCTTACCATGCCCGCAAGGTTAAGGGCAAGCCCAACAGAAAGGCTGTAAGAGGCAAGGCTTTGAACCAATCTATCCTTCAAAAGCAAAGTGCTTATGTAGATTACAGAGGCAAGGGCGTAAGCCAAGGTGGAAGACTTATACCAAAAGGTATTTTCCACCTTCAAAACCCCAAGCCCAAAGCCAGCAAGGGCTATAAATAGCCAAAGAAGAAAACCATAAGACCTTTCTGAAGTGTTTCCAACGGATATTTCTCTCATGCTATTAAATATATTCTATTGTTTCCCTTTTACATCCACCTTTATATCTACGCTTACCTCTGGATGAAGTTTAAGAGTAACCGTGTAGATGCCTATTTCCCTTATGGCGTTTTTAAGGAGAACCTTCTTTCTATCCACCTCAAAACCCCTTTCTCTTAGAGCTTGGGCTATATCTTGAGCGGTGACTGAGCCAAAGAGCTTTCCCTTTTCACCTACTTGTTTGAGGATCTCTAACATAAAACCTTCCAACTTTTTGGCAAGTTCTAAGGCCTTTTCCTTTTCCCTTTGAAGCTTTCTTGCCCTTTGAGAAATAATACTTTTCACATGTCTTAGGTTTTCTTCTGTGGCAGGGAGGGCAATACCTCTTGGAATTAGATAGTTTCTTGCAAAGCCATCTTTAACGTTTATTACGTCTCCAAATATGCCGTACCCCTCAAGGTCTTTTATAAGCACTACCTTCATGTTAAACCTCCTTATACAACAAGGTATGGCAATAGGGCAAGCTGTCTTGCTCTCTTTATCTCTCTGGACAACATCCTTTGATGTTTTGCACAGACGCCCGTTTGCCTTCTACCTATCATCTTGCCTCTTTCTGTTAGAAATCTTCTCAATTCCTCGTAGTTTTTATAGCTTGGGTCCTTCTTTGCCTCACAAAAGGGACAATGTTTCTTTGCAGACTTTTTGATAACTTCCATTTTAAACCTCCTTAAAAGGGTATATCATCATCTTCGGAGTTAAAAGGTTCTTGAGAAAGCTCTTCTGAAGTAGCTTCTTCCTTTAGCTCTACTTCCTCCGCAGGCTCCTCCATCTTTGGCTTGTTTATTATCCTAACTCCGTCCGCCAATATACGCACCCTACTCCTTGCATTTCCTTCCTTGTCTTGCCATCTTTCCTGTATAAGTTTTCCCTCAATAACCACCGTATAGCCCTTTGATAGGCGGGTGGATATGCTTTCGGCAAGCCTTCCTAAGGCTTTTACATCAAAAAAGTGGCTTTCTTCCTTCCACGTATCACCAACCATATACCTTCTGCTATAGACAATAGAAAACTCAGCTACCTGTGTGCCCGACGGAAGATATTTTATAACTGGATCCTTTACAAGCTTTCCTATGATTATTACCCTATTGAGCAACCTTTTCTTCTCCTTTCACTTGAATATTTAGCCACCTAATTATATTTTCGTTTATCTTATAGTAAAAGTCAAGCTCGTTGGGAAGTTGGGGATTTTCCGACCTTATGTGAAGGATAAAATATCTACCGTGATTAAAGCCTTGTATAGGATAGGCTAATTGCTTTGTGCCCCAGTCGGTTATGTTTATAACCTGACCGCCCTTTTTCTGGATAAAGTCCTTTATCTCCTGGCGCCTACTTTGGACTTCGCTCTCGCTTAAAGTGGGCTTGAGGATAAAAACACTCTCATATTCCCTTAAAGTTTGATAATACCTTCTTGCCATCTTTCACCTCCTGGACATCAATTTGGTCCCCACCTTTTTAGGTAGGAACAAGGCTTGGGTAAATATTATAGCACAGGTTTTAAATATTTTTATTAAGTGTAAAAAACCACTTAAAACTACGGAAAAAAAGGGATGAAGATGATTCCTTATAATGCTATAATCTTTTTATGAGGGTCATACTCTTTTCGGGAAAAGGAGGCGTTGGGAAAACCACCATATCCGCAGCAACAGCTTACAGGCTTTC
>JBKBRK010000027.1:0-16453 GCA_046292245.1 Aquificaceae bacterium | reverse complement strand
AGTCTACCTTTACCTCTGCTCCGGCAAAAGGATGTTTTAAAGCACCTTCAAAGTCATAAGAGCCATCCCTAAAACTGTAATGCCCTCTACCTTCCAAGCCCTCAGGAAAGTTAAAGGAAAGGGTTAAAACTCCATCCGCTAAACTTCCCTTGAAGGAGCCCTCTTTGTAAGTCCATTGGGAAAGTTTTGTGTCTTTTAAACCCCCTTTAAAACTTCCCTTTAAGTCCCATATATCAAAGCCAACATCAAACCAAGAGGAAAGGTCTTCCCTACTAACAAAGCCCTCTATGCGGCCAATTCCACCAAAGGAATTGCCTACCACCCTTAGGTCTATATCTCCCTTTAAAGACTTTAAGGAGATATCCCTGTAAGAAAAGTCCATGCCCCTTAAGGAAAGTCTCCCCTTTAAACTTCTCTCCCTTAAAGAGCCCTCTCCCAAAAGGGCAAAGGCTGGTCCCCATAGCTTTATGTTGTAGGTATCTCCACTTAAGCTTAAGTTGTAATCTACCCCATCAAGTGAAACATCCTTATATACTATATGGGAAGCCTTCCCCTTGCCCTCCATATATAAAACACCCTCTCTTATATCCACAGAGCCCATATAAGAAAGCTTTGAGGAGAACTCTCCTCTTTTCAAAGGATAGTCTATAAGGGTAGCCCTTCCTGTAAGGTTCTTACCCAAAAAGCTGCCCTCATAGCTAAGGTAAAAGGGTTGGAGGGCTGTAAATTCAAAGCTACCCTTTGGCCTATCCTTATAATAAAGCTTCAAAATTAGGCTTGTCTTTTCAAGCTGTCCTTCCTCCACTTTAAGAAGTGGCGCATCAGCCCTCAATTCAAGGAATTTTTCCTCAAGGTTGAGACTTACGCTTCCGTTAAGATATGCCAGAACATCCCTATCTATACCCAAGAGCTTTTTATCTACGAGAAAACCCTTAAAGGTTCCATTAAGGGAGTGATCTTTTAGGGAATAAACAATATCAAGAAAGGTTTTATCGCTCCATACTTTTGCGGTTAATCTGTTTTCTTTCCTCCATTCCCATAAGTATTCCCCCTCCAATCTCAGGTTTGTATAGCCTCTTCTGCTTTTTATCTCAAGGCTTTCTCCCATACCAGAAAAGCTTGCCCTTAACCGAGTGTAGGTCAATGTACCTTTTAGAGAGTTAATCTTTATCTTGCCAATTTGGTAGCTTTCGCCCCCTATGGGCTCTATATTTCCCCATCCTTCAAAACCTCCCCTTTTGCCCTGCCAATAGGCGGAAAGTTCAAAGCTATAAAGGGGGCTTTTTACCCTTGCCCTATCTACTATAAACTTATCACCTTCTATATGAGCCTTTTCTAAAAATATCTCAAGAAAATGTACATCCTTGTAGTGCATCCAATAGGCTTGTGTCCAGTCTTTGAAATATGCCTTACCAGCCCTTATCTGAGCTTGAGGTATAAAGAGGGTAAGACTTTCTCCATAAGGCACGTAGTTGGTGGATATGTATATCTTATCCACAGAGAGGTTTACCCTTTTGGCAAGCCTTACGATAGGTGTAAAGTCGTAATCAAAAGGTTTATCTGAAGGGGGGGCTTGGGAAACTTCTATAAGGTTAAACTCTCTTGCCTTTATCTCCCAAGGCTTTAAGGAGGTATCCTTTAAAAATAGGTACAAGTTTTTATGTTTTAAAGGAAGATATAAAAGGAACTTTCTAATACCTACACCCTTTTCAAAGCTAAGGCTAATAACCTCCAACTCCCAGTATATTCTCTTTGCCAGAAGGTAAGGCTTTACAAAGATAAAATAAAGGGCAAGCAATAAGAGTACTATATAGCCCACTACACGCATAGCCTTTCAAAGAATTATACATTCGTAAAATGCCCCTATGGGTTAAACCACAAAAGAGGTCTGAACTACCAAAGATTTAACTCTCCTCTGTGCGTACTATTCCACCCAATAATTGGGGGCTTCCTTTGTTATCTGTACGTCATGCACGTGAGACTCTCTATAGCCAGCCCACGTGATCTTTACAAACCTAGCCCTTTGGACAAGCTCTTGAAGGTTTTTCGCCCCCACATAGCCCATGCCAGACCTTAGACCACCTACAAGCTGGTATATTACATCGCTTAGCCTGCCCCTATAGGGTACCCTTCCCTCTATACCTTCGGGAACAAACTTTTCCAACTTATCTTGCCCATACCTGTCTGCGCTTCTTCTACTCATCATAGCTCCCAAAGAACCCATTCCCCTGTAAACCTTGTAAGCCCTTCCCTGATAATAAACCGTCTCGCCAGGAGCTTCTTCTGTACCTGCCAAGAGGTTGCCCAGCATTACGGCGCTTGCTCCCATGGCAAGGGCTTTTACTATATCTCCCGAATACTTTATACCGCCATCTGCGATAATGGGCACATAGTACTCCTTTGCCACTTCGTAAGCCCATCTTATGGCAGTTAATTGAGGCACGCCCACTCCAGCTACTATACGGGTGGTACATATAGAACCTGGTCCCACGCCCACTTTAACTGCATCCGCACCAGCCTTTATAAGATCAAGGGTGGCCTCTCCAGTAGCCACATTACCCGCTATCACCTGAAGCTCGGGATAGTGGGATTTTATAAGTTCTATGGTTTCCAGTACCCTTTTAGAGTGCCCGTGGGCTGTATCTATGGCTATAACATCAACGCCAGCAGACACAAGGGCGGAAACTCTATCCTTTGTATCGGGACCCGTTCCCACCGCCGCACCCACCCTTAATCTACCCAACTCATCCTTACAGGCGTTGGGATACTTTTTCCTTTTTGTTATATCCTTTATGGTTACAAGCCCTACAAGCCTTCCTTCCTTATCCACGATAGGAAGCTTTTCCACCTTGTGCCTTTGGAGTATCTCCTCCGCTTCTTGAAGGGTAACCATCTCCCTTGCCACTATAAGGTTTTGGGAAGTCATAAAGAAAGAAACGGGTTTGTGATAGTCGGTGGGTTTTATAAACCTTAGGTCTCTGTTGGTGAGAATACCCACGAGCTTATCGCCATCGCTTACCACTGGGACTCCAGAGATCTTATATCTTTCCATTATTTCAAGGGCTTCCTTTACCGTGTTATCGGGCTTGATGGTTATGGGGTTTATTATCATTCCACTTTCGGACTTTTTAACCTTTTCTACCTCTTGGGCTTGTTCTTCAATGGATAGATTTCTGTGGATAATACCAATACCACCTTCACGTGCCAGAGCTATGGCAAGGTTTGCCTCTGTGACCGTATCCATGGCAGCGGATACGATGGGGATGTTTAATTTTATCTTTTTTGTAAGCCATGTGGATACATCCACTTCGTGGGGTAGTATCTCCGAATACTGGGGTACCAACAAAAGGTCGTCAAAGGTATAACCTTCAATTATCTCCATATATCTATTATATCTCTAGGGGCTTTCCACTTCTATATGGTACTGCCTTATCTTCCTGTAAAGGTTTGATAGGTCTATGCCAATAGCTTCCGATGTCTTTTTTAAATCATAGCCGTATTCCCTAAGCTTTCTTTCTATAAAGATCCTTTCAAACTCTTGCTTTGCCCTTTTTAGATCTGTTTCAAAAAGTAAGCTGTTTATATCTTCTACCGTATGCTGGAAGCCAATAAGATGGCGCAGATCCCTTTCCCTTATCTGGGTTCCTTCATGAAGTATGGCAAGCCTTTCCATTAGGTTCTTCAATTCCCTCACATTACCCTTCCATGGATAGGAAAGCAAAAGCCCCTTTGCCCCCTCGCTTAGATACTTTTCTCCCTTTCCATACTTTCTTAGGTAGAAACTTAAAAAGTGTTCCGCCAAAAGGAGTATGTCTTCTCCCCTCTCCCTAAGTGGTGGAAGGTTTATAAAGAAGGTGGAAATTCGGTGATAAAGATCTTCTCTAAACCTACCCTCTTTTACCTCTTGTAAAAGGTCCTTGTTGGAGGCACATATAAGTCTAAAATCGGATTTTACAACCTGCGTGCCGCCAAGCCTTGTAAATTCCCTTGTCTCCAAAACCCTTAAAAGCTTTGCCTGTGCCCTTTGACTCAACTCCGATATCTCATCAAGGAAAAGGGTACCACCATGGGCTAATTCAATCTTGCCAAGCTTTCTCTGGCTTGCGGAGGTAAAGGCTCCCTTTTCGTAGCCAAAAAGCTCCGCTTCCACAAGGTCTTCGGGCAATCCAGCGCAGTTAATATCCACAAAGGGACCCTCCGCCCTATTAGAAAGGGCGTGTATGTTCCTTGCCACCAACTCTTTACCTGTGCCACTCTCCCCTATCACAAGTACGTTGGCATCCGTTTTTGCCACCTTGTGAATAAGATCTTTTACCTGCAACATCACCCTGCTTTCTCCAAGAATCTGCTCTTTTTCTTCCAACTCTTTCCTTAACCTTATGGTTTCCTTTAAAGCTTTATCCACCGTTATTAAAAGCCTGTCCATGGAAAAGGGCTTTTCAAGAAAGTCGTAAGCTCCTTCCTTTATGGCTCTGACCGCATGCTCACTTTTCCCGTGTCCTGTGATAACTATAAGGGCACATCCTGGAAGCTTCTCCTTTAAATAAGAGATATATTCAAGTCCGTTGCCGTCAGGAAGCCAAAGGTCTAATAAAACACAGTGAAAGTATTGCCTTTCCACGCAGTTTTTCATTCCCTTTATACTGTCGGTGGTAAAAACCCTATAGCCTTCATCCTGAAGTATTCCGCCTATGGTCTCCCTTACAGACCTTTCGTCATCAACCACCAATATGCTAACTTCCACGGGAAAAATTATAAAAGGTCTGTGAATATACGCTTTGCGGGAAATTTCCTTTTCATCGATAGCGCAAACATCCTTGCTATCGTGAACTTCTTTTTGTACACCCCCCCACAAGGGAAATATATGGATTACTTACCTATCTCCGTTCTTATCAAAACCCTTTCCAAGTTATACTTTTTCAAAAGGTCAAGGACGCTTACCAAAGATTGGACGCTTGCCTCCTTGTCTGCAGATATGCTTATCCTAAGGGAAGGGTCTATGCCCTTTAAGAGGCTTTCAAGCTCCTCCAAGCTTAGGCTTTTGCCCTCAAAAAAGACCTTCCCCTCCTTGGTTATGGTTATCTCAAAGGTCTTTATGGCTTCTTCTTTTGCTTGGCTTGCCTTTGGAAGGTTTACGGGGATCGCTCCTTGCACTATAAAGGTGGCAGTTATCAAAACAATGGTTAATAGCACCAAAAGGATATCCACAAAGGGTATAACGTTTATGGAGTTAAACTCTTTATCTTCCATTTTCCATCTCCCAAAGGGCTATCTTTTCCTTAATTTTTCTGAGAAGGTGGTTATATAAAACAGAGGAAGGGATCGCCACCAAAAGGCCAAGGGCTGTAGCCTTTAAAGCCAAGGCAAGCCCTACCATAACCCTTTTTGTATCCACAAGTCCCTCTTGTCCTATGGTGTAAAAGGTGAGCATTATGCCCAAAACGGTGCCCAACAGTCCAATGTAGGGGGCATTGGAAGCCACGGAGGCTATTATAAAAAGCCCCCTTGTTAGGCCTATTTCAATTTCTTGTTTGCTCCTGTAGGCTCTTATATCTACCCTTTTTAGGTACATATACCTTTCAAGGGCAACGCCTACGGAGAAAAAGCTCAAAAAGACTAATATACCTATTACTCCATAATCTACGGAAAGCCTTATCCAGTCCATAAACTATATTTTAACATAAAAGAAAAGTTAAAATAAAGGGGCAAAGCCCCAAGGAGGCACATTAGACGCACGAGGAAGGTACAACCTGTATGATAGTATAACATGAATTTAACAAGAAGGTAATATGATTTATATCATAAAACTGAGTGAAAGATTGTATGCAGGGATGCACCACATAAGTACCCAAAGGAATAAAAAAATTGGGCGGTTCTTGGGGCCTTACACTGTTAAACAAGGAATCCATGGAGAAAAAGGCATCGATCTGCTACCTGCCAAACCCCAAAAGTTATTAAAGGCTTTGGATGGGCTGTAAAAAGGACTGTGAGGGTTTCATAAAAACCATAACCACGGGAAGCTATACCCATGTAATTCTATAACACCTCTGCGGTTTTGACTTGGAAATTAGCTAAAAATTATATAAAGCAAAAGGGTTGTTAGTAGAAGTAGGAGGCTGTGTTAAATATCCCATTTAAGCATGCCTTTACGCTAAAATCATAAAAGATGGGCAAAATAACCATCTGCTCTAAACTTATCCTACTTACTACCAGCTAAAAATAGCTTCTTAAACATAGCTTCCCTTCCTTTGTTTTATTACGTAAGACTTCACCTTATCCCCAGCTTCTCCCATATTTTGTCAATCCTTTCCTTCACTTCCTTTGACATCTCTATAACTTTTGGCCATTCCCGTGTGTAGCCTTCTTGCTTCCACTTGCTTGTGGCGTCTATAACCATCTTCCCACCAAAGCCTACTTCGTTGGTGCTATGGTCTAAAACATCTATGGGACCCTTTAAAATAAGCACATCCCTTGAAGGGTCTACGTTGTTGCCCCAAGCCCACAATACTTGTCCAAAGTCGTGAACATCTATATCATGGTCAAAAACCACCACATGCTTTGTCAAAGACATCAAACCCAAGCCCAAAAGGGCATAAGCCACCTTAAGGGCATGCCCTGGATACCTTTTCTTTATGGAAACAAAGCAAAAGTTATGGAAGCAGCCTTCTGCAGGAAGATGGTAATCTATCACCTCTGGCAGGTTGAACTTGATAAGGGGTAAAAAGATCCTTTCCGTAGCCCAGCCTATGTATTTGTCCTCTTGGGGAGGTTTGCCCACTATGGTGGCAAGGTATATGGGATTGTTTCTGTGTAATATGGCAGTTATGTGCATCTTGGGATACTTATCAACAGGTGTGTAAAAGCCCGTATGATCTCCAAAGGGTCCTTCATCCACCAAGGGCTCCTCCGGATCCACGTAGCCCTCTAATACTATCTCCGCATGGGCTGGATATTCTGGGTCAACGGTTATACCCTTTATAAGCTCCACGCCCTCTTCTCTTATAAGCCCCGCAAAGAGGTATTCATCCACCTCGGGGGGTAGTGGAGCGGAGGATACATAGGAAAGCACTGGATCTCCACCTATGGCTATGGCTACTTCTAACCTTTTGCCAAGCCTTTTTGCCTTCCAATAGTGATGGTTTCCATCCTTGTGTATCTGCCAATGAAGGGCAAGCTCTGTGGGAGACAAAACCTGAATACGATAAAGCCCCACGTTCCTTATACCACTTTCTGGGTCCTTTGTTATAGTTTGCCCGAAAGTTATATATCTTCCACCGTCTTCTGGCCAGCATTGAAGTATGGGAAACTCCAAGATATCTATCTTTTCCCTTTTTATATTTTCCCTCACAGGTCCATCCTTTACTATCCTTGGTAAGGAATCGTTTAGCTTTTTGAGTTCTGGCAATCTTTTTAACTTGTCAAGAAAAGTATGGGGAATCTCTGGCCTTAGAAGTTTATAAAGCTTCCAGCCTATATCCTCAAGGTTTTCGTAGCCAAGGGCTTCTTTTATTCTCCTTTCTGATCCCAAAAGGTTTGTAAGAACTGGAATGGAATAGCCCTTTACCTTCTCAAATAGTAATGCTTTTCCGCCTTTGGGCATCTTACATACTCTGTCGGTCACCTCCGTTATCTCAAGAATGGGGGATAACTCTTCCTTTATCCTTATGAGCTCTCCTTCCTTTTCAAGCCTTTTTAAGAAATCTCTAAGGTCCTTATAAGCCATCCTTCTCTCCTTCCAAAAGGCAAAGGTCTTCCCTACATCTAACTGCAGGTGCCTTTACAAGCTTCTTTGAAACTTCAAAAAGGAGCTCTCTTATAGAATTTCTCAAAGATTGGCGAAGTTCGTACAATTCTTTTAGCTTTTCGTTCAGTTTTTTTGCAGTTTCTTCTTCTCCCTTAGCCAAGGCGCAATCCATCCTCCTTATAACCTTTTCCGCAGATTCGTCGCAATGAACCAAAGCCATAGAAAGATGCTTTAATACGCACCAAAGGCTCTCCATCTTACTCCTAAACTCTCCACCGCCTTCTGTTGAGATTTCAAGTATAGAAAAGAGTAGATTGCCAACGTTTTTTCTCCTATTCCTTAGTTCATCAATGTATATAACAAGGTCCTGAAGCTTTGTCTCTCCTTCTAATTCCATAAGATGCTGTTCTGCATGGGCAAGGTGGGCTATAAGGTAGATTACCTCCTCCACAAGGGCTTCTTCCCAAAGAGTGCTTTCCATAAGGTTAAAATATAACACATGAGGCTGAGCTTTATAGTTGTCCTTTTAGCCTTTTTAGTATCCTGTCAGAAGAGTACACCTATAGAAAATACAGTCTTGTGCAAAGTATTCCGTGTGGTGGACGGGGATACCTTTCACTGTATTCTTAGCAACGGAGAAGAGGTAAAGGTTAGACTCATAGGAGTGGATACGCCAGAGAGCAAAGCCAATGAAAAGGCAAGAAGGGATGCAGAAAAAAGTGGGAAGTCTGTTGAGGAAATAGTAAAAATGGGCAAACTCTCTGCAGAATTTACCAAGAGGCTTTTGCCAAAGGGAGAGATGGTATATCTTGAGTTTGACGTGCAAAGAACAGATAAGTACGGAAGGCTTTTGGCTTACGTTTGGCTATCAGATGGTAGGATGTTAAACGAGCTCATAATAAAGGAAGGCTATGCACAGGTATATACCATACCTCCCAATGTAAAGTATCAGGATAGATTATTAGCTGCCCAAAAATACGCAAGAGAAAACAGAAAAGGTTTGTGGGGTATGGAAGGTTTTTAGAAAAACCTGTAGGTTAAGCCCCCATATAGGTTATACCTATTTTTTGAAGTAAAGCTTTTACCCAAACCAACCCCTACTTCCACTTTTCCCTTGCTGTAGCCTATGCCAAAGACTCCGCCTATTTCTGTCCTTTTGTAGTTGCTTAGATAAAGAGAAGATATAAGGCTAAATTCCTCGGTAATGGCGTATTCAAGAGAAAGGGATTGAAAAAACTCCTTTTCACCAAGGGGTCTATTTTTATGAACCATGTAGGAAGAATTGGAATAAAAGATTACTTTATCGTGATCTACTTGAGATACAAGAGTTAATCCATAGCTTATCTCACCCTCGCTAAACCTACTATTCTTGTTAAAGGGAAGGCTTATAAAGGGCTTTATGGCAAGGCTTAAATCCTTTTTTTCATAGAACTTATACTTCAACTCAAAGGAAGGATCCTCCATATCGGAGTAAGTATTGCCATGAGCTTTCAGGTATCCGAAGGGAACATTCACCGCTATATCAACCTTTGACTTTAGCCCATAGGTAAAGTTAAAGATATAGCTGCCCTCTGAATCTTCCTTAGTTTTGGTGTAAAAAAGGTAGTTTTCCACCTGATATCTGCCGTCTCCCAAGGTTTCCGTGTCATCCCAATAAAGGGATTTTTTGCCCGCAAAGGAAAGGGAAAGAGGAAGCAGGTAAAACAAAAGGAAAAGCTTTTTCATAATCCACCTCCTTTATTGAGATTTAATACTAATATTATAGCACAAGTTGAAGGAGATATTTACTCATGTAAGGTCTCCAAAAGGTAAAGATTTTTATACTATGGAACAGATAGTTCCTATATTAAAATATTAGACCATTTAACCTTTTTTGAGAGGTGAGAAAATGGAGCTTTTGGAGTACGATTCCTGCGGTGTGGGTTTTGTATGCAATATAAGAGGAGAAAAAAGCCACCAGATTGTTAAATGGGGCATAGAGGCTGTTAAAAACCTTACCCATAGGGGTGCGGTAGGTGGCGATGGTAAGACGGGTGATGGTGCGGGCGTACTCATACAGATACCTAAAAGGTTCTTTGGAGATTACATAGAAAAAGAGGGCTTTGATATCTCTTCCTTAGATAACTTGGCGCTTGGTGTCCTTTTTCTATACGAGGATGTAAGGCCGCAGATAGAAGAATACATTAGAAGGTCTTCCTTTGCTTTAGTAGGATGGAGGGAAGTGCCTGTAAATAAGGAGGCTGTTGGAGAGTCTGCTCTTAAGGTAATGCCTAAGACCTTCCATCTTCTTTTGGATGCAAAGAACTGTGAGGAGGAAAGAAGGGATATAGAACTTTATCTTCTCAGAAGGAAAATAGAAACTGATAGAAAGATAAAAGATAAGGTTTATGTGGCTTCCCTATCTACAAAGGTAATGGTTTATAAGGGTATGTTGGTTGCTCCCCAGCTGGATGTCTTTTATCCCGAGCTTAAAGATGAAAGAATAGACTCTGCCCTTTGTCTTTTCCATCAAAGATATTCCACAAACACTTTTCCCAACTGGAAGCTTGCACAACCTTTTAGATATTTAGCTCATAACGGAGAAATAAACACCATACTGGGCAACAGAAATTGGATGAGGGCTATAGAGCATGAACTACAGCATGAACTCTTCGGAGAAGATATAAGGCTTATAAGACCACTTGTTTCTTATGAAGAGAGCGATTCTGCTTCTTTGGATAGGGTTTTTGAGCTTTTGGTCCTTGTGGGTTATAGCCCAGAGCATGCCATTAACATGCTTATACCTCCTGCGTGGGAAGGTGTGCCTTGGCTTAGCAAAGAGGTTAAGGAATTCTTTGAATATCAATCTCTTCTTATGAAGCCTTGGGATGGTCCTGCAAGTATAGCCTTTACCGATGGTAAGAAGATAGGTGCCCACCTTGATAGAAACGGCCTAAGGCCAGCCCGATATATACTCACGGAGGATGGTATCCTTGTCCTTGGTTCAGAGGTGGGGATGGTAGACCTTGGAGAAAGAAGAGTTGTTAAAAAGGGGAGGCTTGGACCCGGTGATACTTTGGTGGTAGACCTTTCAAAGGGCCAGATCAAAGAAACCGATGAGATACTTAAGGATCTTTCCTCTAAAAAGCCTTATGGAGAGTGGCTTGAAAAGCACCTTTTGAGGCTAAGCAGGATAATAAAGGATTACACCATACCAAGGCCAGAGAAAGATGAAGATAGGACCAAAAAGTTGGTAGCCTTTGGATACACTCAGGAAGAGATAAAACACGTACTGGCTCCCATGGCAGAAGAGGGCAAAGAAATAACCTTTTCCATGGGAGATGATACACCCATACCGCCCCTTTCCGAAAAACCAGTGCTTCTCTTTAGATACTTCAAGCAAAGGTTTGCCCAAGTTACAAACCCGCCCATAGACCCCATAAGGGAAAGGGCTGTCATGTCTTTGAGGATGAACCTTGGGCATAAGAGGAACTTTTTAAAGGAAGAAGAAGAGCATGCCAAAAGGCTTCAAATAGACAGCCCTATCCTTTTACCTTACCAATTTAAAGCCCTGATGGAGCAAAAGGAATTTAAAGTGGCATGGGTGCCCATGACATACCCAAAGGAAAGAAGCTATTGTGTGGTAGAACTCCAAGACCTTGCGGGTGAAAGGAGGATAACCGATATCCTTTACGATGCCATGTACGAGGGTATTAGCATATGCGACCTTAGGCTTGGAGTGGAAATTGTCTGTAGAAGGGTGGAGGAGGCGGTAAAGGAAGGAGCCACTATAATCGTACTTTCTGATAGAAACATCTCCAAGTACAGGCTTGCTGTACCAAGCCTTTTGGCGGTCTCTGCAGTCTTTAAATGGCTCTCTGAAAGAGGGCTTGCCAACAAGGTTTCCCTTGTGGTAGAAACAGGAGAGGCGAGAGATACACACCACATGGCTTGTCTTATAGGCTATGGAGCCTCTGCCCTTTATCCCTACCTTATGTACGAGCTTATTTACGAGCTATGCCAAAATGGGGAGATTAAGGCACCTTATGAAAAAGCCCTTTTCAACTACAAGAAAGCTTTGGAGGATGGTCTTTTAAAGATCATGTCTAAGATGGGCATATCTACCCTGAACTCCTATCAAGGGGCGAAAATCTTTGATACGGTATGTCTAAACAAAGACTTTGTGGAAGAATACTTTCCAGGTACCCCAGCTACTCTTGAGTCCGATGGTATCTTTGAAATACAAGAAAGCTTACTTGTAAGGCATGACGCAGCCTTTGAAAGGGAAAACCCACAGCTTGATTATGGCGGTGATATGAAGTTTAGAAAAGGGGGACAGTACCACGCATGGTCTCCCTTTGTGGTAAGATCTTTACATAAGTTTTTGGACACAAAGGATTATAAAGACTACAAAGAATTCTCTAAAATAGCTAACGAAGAGCACCCCACCTTTATAAGGCATCTTCTTGATTACAAAAGGGCAGAAAAGCCCATACCCATAGAAGAGGTAGAGCCCATAGAAGGGATACTTCAAAGGTTCGTAACAGGTGGTATGTCTTTGGGAGCCCTTTCTCCAGAAGCTCATGAGGTAATAGCAGAAGCTTGCAACAGGCTTGGTATGAAGAGCAACTCAGGAGAGGGTGGAGAAGACCCAGAAAGGTATTGGACCATTAAAAACTCTGCTATAAAACAGGTTGCTTCGGGGCGCTTTGGTGTTACACCTACCTACCTTGCCAGTGCAAAGGATATTGAAATAAAGATAGCCCAAGGTGCCAAGCCCGGAGAAGGCGGACAACTTCCCGGTAAAAAGGTAAATGAATATATAGCAAAGCTAAGGCACGCCCAACCGGGTATAACCCTTATATCCCCACCACCCCACCATGATATATACTCCATAGAAGACCTTGCCCAGCTTATAAACGACCTGAAAGAAGCAAATCCAAAGGCAAAGGTGTGCGTCAAACTTGTGGCAGAAACGGGAGTGGGCACAGTGGCAGCAGGCGTGGCAAAGGCTTATGCGGACATAATTCAAATAAGCGGTATGGAAGGTGGAACGGGCGCAAGCCCTTACTCTTCTATAAAGAACGCAGGAAACTATTGGGAAATAGGCCTTGCGGAGACGCAAAAGGTTCTGATGGAAAACGGCCTTAGGGACAAGGTACGCCTAAGGGTAGATGGTGGTATGAGAACTGGCAAGGATGTAATTATAGCGGCATTGCTTGGAGCAGAAGAGTTTGGCTTTGGAACGGCGGCTATGATAGCAGAAGGTTGTGTAATGGCGAGGTTGTGCCATACAAACCAATGCCCCACGGGCGTTGCTACACAAGATCCCAAATATAGAGAAAAGTTTAAAGGTAAAGTGGAAAATGTGATGGCATACTTTAAGGCAGTGGCTCAAGAAGTTAGGGAGATCTTAGCAGAGATGGGAGTAAGGTCCCTTGATGAGATAATAGGAAGGAGGGATTTAATTGAGATAAAAACCTACGACCACCTACCTGGTTCAAAGAGGGTAAAGCTTGAAAAATTCCTAAAAGAGGACTATCCAAAGGGATCGCCCTTAAGGTGTCTCCAAGAGAGAAATGACAATCCAAGAAGGAGTGAGCTGGCAAAGAGCTTGGAAGAAGAGGTCTTGTCCTACATAGAAAGGGGCGAAAGGTTTTATGGAGAGTACACCATAAGAAACGTGGATAGAAGCGTGCCAACAAGGCTTGCCTACCATATAGCGATAAGGTATAGGGATGAAGGTTTGCCTGAAGATACTATAAACTTGGTCCTTAGGGGTACTGCAGGACAAAGCTTTGGGGCTTTCAATCACAAAGGCATGTCTTTGACCCTTGTAGGGGATGCCAACGATTACGTGGGCAAAGGTATGTATGGAGGCAGGATAGTTATAAAGCCCGCAGGCTTGGAAGAGCCCCACAAGCATGTAATCGTGGGCAACACCTGCCTTTATGGTGCCACAGGTGGAGAGGTGTATATCAATGGAAAAGCTGGAGAGAGGTTTGCGGTAAGAAACAGCGGAGCCCTTGCGGTGGTGGAAGGTAGTGGTATGCACTGTTGTGAATACATGACGGGCGGCATAGTGGTGGTCCTTGGTCCTGTGGGCGTGAATTTCGGGGCGGGTATGACAGGAGGTTATGCCTATGTGCTTGACGAGGATATAGGACGAAAGATAAACGCAGAGTATGTAATGGTAAGAGAGCTAATAGAGGAAGAAGAAGAGGAGCTAAAAAGGTTTATAGAAAATCACTTGAAATATACACAGAGCCCATGGGCTAAACATATCCTTGAAAACTGGCAATTCTTTGTGGGAAGCTTTAGAAAGGTTATTCCCATAGAGCAATGTAAAAGAGACCCTTATGGTATATCCGATGTGTGCGAAGTAAAACCTCAAGGTGAAAAAGCTTAAGCTATTTTCCTTTGCCCTATATGATGCTGGAGAGACCATACTGGGTGCTCTCCTTTTTTCTACCCTTTATCCTTTATACATAACTCAGCATATAGAAGTAAAAACCTATTCCTTTTTGTATGGTTTTACCTTTTTGCTTTCCTTTCTAATTGCCCTGCAAATAAGTAGGATGGCAGACCAAAGGGCTTTGAGAAAGCCCCTGTTTGTTATTTTTAGCCTTTCAATGGTGCTTCTTTGCCTTTTCCTTTTTTTTACCTTTGAAAAGATAAAGCTAAACTTTTTCCTCTACCTGCTCCTTGCCCTTTTTCACCAACAAGCCCTTATCTTCTACAACTCCTTTTTGAGGTCCTTTGACAAAAGGGGCTTTGCCTCTGGTTTTGGTGTAGCCTTTGGGTATGTAGGGTCAGCCCTTTCCCTTATCCTTTTAGCACCAAAGTTAAGCTTGCCTTACGCCTTTCTATGGCTTGCCCTTATTTTTTTCCTTTTTTGTATTCCCCCTATTCTCTTCCTTTCAGAGCCTTCGGAAAGGCAAAGGGTAAGCCTTGGAGAGATCTTAAAGGATAAAAGCTTTCTGTTGGTGCTTATATCCATGCTTTTGCTTATGGAGCTTGCCCATACTATGATAGCTATGATGGGGATCTACCTTAGGGATGTTTATGGCTTTGGCAAGGAGGAAGTTTATAGGGTTATAGGCTTTTCTGCCTTTGGTGGAGTTTTTGGTGGAATCCTTTGGGGCAAGCTAACCGACAGGCTGTCCGCAAGCAAGCTTTTTCCCATTGGCTTTTTCCTTTGGAGCGCCCTTTTGGTATCCTTATACATGGTTCCAAAGGCTTTGGTAGTATTAGTTGGGCTTTTGGCAGGCTTTTCCTTGTCTCACCTTTGGACCACATCAAGGATCCTTTTAATAGAAAAGTTTGCAAAGGGTGATATAGCGGTTAGGTTTTCCTTTTATTCCCTTAGTGAAAGGATAGCTTCAAGCTTTGGCCTTTTTGCATGGTCTTTTTTCCTCTATACCACCGGCGGAAACTATAAACTTTCTGTTTTGCTTATGCTTTTATTTCCCCTCTTGGGCTTTTTTCTTTACTTTATTTCAAACAGGAGGTTTTAGATATATGGGCTCCAAGGTAAGTGGGTCATCCCCTTTGTATCCTTCTTTCAGTTTTTTATAAGCCCACAAACCACCATACAAAGAAAAAGGGAAAAACTCCAAGTCTCCCAAACCTTGAAAGCTAAATCCTACAACTTCTATGTTTTCTAAGTCTTTTAAAACTTCTATTTTGTTCTCTTGGCAATCCCTAAGGAAAATATTACTGCTTACCCTTAGGGCACACCTTTTAGGCTTTAAAAATTGGCACATTATATACAGGTTTTCATAACCTATTATAGGCTTTTGGGTAATATACGCCAAGGTTTTCATAAAGGTTATACCTATCCTCAAAGAGGTCAAATAACCCACACCCAAAGACACGGCAAAAGCATCCACCTTCTCAGTCCTCAGGTTTAGCCTTGTTAATAAGGTAGGTATCTGCTCAAGGGTTTTTTTATTTGAATCCTCGTAGTAATGTAAAACTACTCTACCCTCCTCTATCAGGCTAAGGTTTATAAAGGAAAAGGAAGTATCCAAAGATAAAAGCCTCATGGGGAACTTTATTTTACAATAATTTTTTATGCTCTTTGATATGGAAAATCCTCAAGGCTTTGACCCTTATGAAGTATTAACAAGCCTTGTAATTCCAAGGCCTATAGCATGGGTGTCCACCATAAGCCCAGAAGGAGTTTTAAACCTTGCTCCTTTTAGCTTTTACAATGCAGTGTGCGATGACCCACCTGTTGTATTTATATCCATAAGCAAAAGGGATAATGGAGAAAGGAAAGATACCTCAAGGAATATACTAAGCACTGGTGAGTTTGTTATAAACCTTGTTTCCGAAGAATTCCTAAGGGAAGTGGTTATATCTTCGGAGGCTTTTTCACCAGAGGTTAGCGAGTTTGAAAAAACAGGACTCAAACCAACGCCCTGTTATAAGGTAAAGGTGCCTCGCATAGCCAATACTAAGGCGTGGCTTGAATGCAAACTTTTAAAACACGAGGAACTTTTTGACTACGACCTTATTTTTGGCAGAGTTCTGTTTGCTGGAGCGGAGGGATTGGAAATAAACACTCTAAAGCCTGTGGGTAGAACTCATGGTGGTTTTTGTAAAATAGTTGAGCTAAGTCAAAGCCTTTAACAGACTTTACAATAAAATAACTCAAGTTGCCACCTTTAGGAGCCTGTCTATATTGTAAGCTAAAACAAACAGATAGACTTTACTTATAAAACC
>JBKBRK010000026.1:0-16700 GCA_046292245.1 Aquificaceae bacterium | reverse complement strand
GGGTTTTATAAGTAAAGTCTATCTGTTTGTTTTAGCTTACAATATAGACAGGCTCCTAAAGGTGGCAACTTGAGTTAGTATAGTTTAAATTTGGGTTTTTGAAACAGCCTCACCTATTAATTTGGCTTTCCTTTGCATACTCCTTTACCAGCCGATGAATTTCCCTGTAGTTTATATCCCCCGCTAAGGTATAGCCTTTTCCACCAAAGAGAAACCTTTTGGATACGGTGATACAAAAGTCATCCGTCGCTTGAGAGATGTATATGTTGGATATATAAACATCCTCGTAGCTTGCCCTTTTAAAATACTCCTTTTCTGAGCGGTCTGCACCCTTTTTACCAGTCTTTATGGGATAGTTTATCCTTTGATTTATCACATTGTTGGAGATCTGTAAACCACTTTCCCCCATTATATAAAAGAGCTCAAAGTAGGTATACTCCTTAAAAAGGTCGTAAAGGGCAAACTCCCAAAGGTCTCTGTCGGTCTTCTTTAAAACTTCCAAGATCCTTTCAAAGTCCTCTCTTATCTTCCGCTTTATACTGTATATAAGTTCTTTCCTTTCATATTCACACAAGACCACCGATAAGGGCTCCCCGTAAAAGATGAAAAAGGAAGCATCACCAACATCCTCCAATCTCCTTTTTAACTCTGCACTTATCTTGAAAAGCTCCTCAAAGGTGCCTACAGACTTCAAGGGTATGCAATAGCCAGAAAGGTACATAGGCTCAGACTGTATATATAACAGACTAAACTCCTTATGAAATTCTTGGTAGAGCTCTTTTATATCCTCTTCTTTTAATCTCTCCTTGGAAAGGGCATATACTTCCTTTTCCTCGTAGGATAGGCTTACATCTCCCTTTATACTTTGCCTTACGCTTTCATAGAGAAGCCTTTGCAGGCTTTCCGTAGAAGTGGAGCCGAATTGTTCTTTGAAAGCAAACAAGCCCCTTATGTAAAAGCAGTAAAAGTAGTGATCTTGACCAAAAAGGCTTGTAAGCTTTTGGAAAAGAGGTATGGCTGTTTCTTTGAAAAGGCTAATGTGATGAAGAAGAACGTGGTAAAAGATTACGCCCACATAGTTTCCTTTCTTATCCACCAGTAAAAGGGGATTTCTTTCAAAGTTAAAAAAGTTCAAAAGATAGCTAAGCTCCTCCGAGCTTACTGTGGCAACTTTTAGCTTCATAAGGGGATGCGCCAAGTCTCCAACCCTTAGATATCCCCTCTGTTGGGCTTTGATAAGGTCTGACCTTTTAACAATGCCTATGGGCTTGTTTTCTTTTACTACCACCAGAAAGTCGTATATACCATACTCCTCAAAGGCTTTTAAAGCCTCTTTCACGCCAAGGCTATGTTCTATCTTGGGCACGCCCGTAGAAAGGTTTGCAAGGTCAATAGCCTTCATATGTGAGGTCCGGAGAGGTACCTTCTCCTGCTCTCAACGGCTATAAAGGCAAGCAAAACAAGGGTGGATATTATAAACATCCTTGCCACCATAACCTCCAAGCTTGTGTTTGCCAAAACCTTTGGAGCTTGTATAACTCCCCAATTGTACAGGAGGATCACCAAAAAGATGGGGGAGACTATGGCAAAGAAGTAGACCAAAGACTTGGGAATCTTTACAAAAACATCCCTTGTAAGCTCATGGTGGAATTTATGAACTCCAAAGATCCATACAAAAACTATAATTTCCAAAAGGGCAAAGAAAACCAGCAAAAAGGTGCCAGCCCAGAAATCCACCTCATCTATAAAGCCCGGCACAAAAGCGGACAAAAAGGCACCCACAGATACCATAAGCATAGAGACATTTACTGCCTTTGAATGAGTCCATCTCATCTCGTCTTCAAAAAGGGCAATAAGAGGCTGTGTAAGGGCGAGGGAAGAAGTAAGCGCCGCAAGAAAGAGTAGAAAGAACCATACGGCAGAGAGAAGCCAGCCAAGGGGCAAAGCCATAAGAACCGCCGGCATGGACATAAACCCAAGCCTAAAGGTGCCCTCTTGGGCAAGCTCAGGAATTGCCAAGGCACCAAACATGGCAAAGGCGGCAGGAATAGCAATAGAAGCGCCTATAACCACTTCCACAAACTCATTTATGCTGGCAGTCCAAAGACCTGCCTTTAGAACGTCCTCTTTTGCCTTCACATAGCTGGCGTAAGTGGCTATGGCTCCCATGCCCAAGGAAAGGGTGAAGAAGATCTGACCGGATGCTTCAAGCCACACCTGCGGGTCTAATATCTTGCTAAAATCGGGCTTGTAGATAAAAATCAAGCCTTCCAACCCTTGACCACCCCTTATGGAAAGGGATACTATTGCAAGAAATATACCCATAAGTAAAAGGGCTGGTATGCCTATCTTTGCGGTAAGCTCAATACCCTTTACCACACCCCTTTGCAAAAGGTACCAGTTTATCAAAAGGGTTATTACCAAGAAAAGAAGCGCCAAGAAAGAGGGTTTTGTGTAGGATTTGAAAAACTCCACATAGGGAGCCATCGCCATTTTGTAATCGGGGTTTATTGTGGGCTCTGGCATCTGTCCAAAAAGGGACAAAACTGCAAAGCCCAAGGTCCAAGATTCTATGTAGATGTAATAGCAAACTATCAAAAAGGGTATGGCTACTCCAATGGAACCAAGGATTCTTGCCCAGTTGGCATGGTGGAACAGAGAGCCCATAATACCCGTCATAGAGCCATGTCCTTTGCTGCCCGCATACCTTCCTATAACCCACTCAAGGATCATAAGGGGAAGACCAAGCAAAAAGAGGGATATGAAATAGGGAACCATAAAGGCTCCGCCACCATAAAGGGCTACCTTTGAGGGAAATCTAAGGAGGTTTCCCAAGCCCACCGCATTCCCAGCGGCGGCAAAGATAAGTCCAATCTTTGAAGCCCAAACATCCCTCTCTTTCATAGCCTTAAACTCCTTATCCTTTCCACAGCCTCTAAAAGTCTGTTGGTGGGGACTGTTAAAGATATTCTAAAGTAGCCTTCTCCGTACTCTCCAAAGCCGTTGCCTGGGGTACATACAATGCCACACTTATCCAAGAGTAAAGACACAAACTCTGCAGAAGTATAGCCCTTGGGCACCTTTGTCCAAAGGTAAAAGGTGGCATCGGACTTATAAACCTCAAGACCTACTTCCTCAAGGGCTTTTACCATGGCTGTCCTTCTTTCCTTGTAAATCTCCCTTACTTTTTGAAGCTCTTCCTCTGGTAAATTTAGGGCTACTGTACCCGCTTCTTGTATTGCTTGAAACTGACCAGAGTCCACGTTGGTCTTTACCTTACCAAGCCCCGCTATAAGGTCTTTGTTTCCCACCGCCATACCAAGACGCCACCCAGTCATATTGTAGCTTTTGGAAAGGGAATGGAACTCTATGGCTACCTCCTTTGCACCCTCTATTTGTAGTATGGACATGGGCTTTTTATCACCAAAGTATATCTCCGAATAGGCAAGGTCGGAGGCTACTATTATGTTATTTTCCCTTGCCCACTCTATCAGCTCTTTGTAAAAGCTTTCATCAGCTGTGGCAGAGGTAGGGTTGTTGGGGTAATTTACCCATATGATCTTTGCCCTTTTTAGTACATCCTTTGGGACGCTTTTAAAGTCTGGCAAGAAGTTGTTTTCCTCTCTCAAGGGTAGTATATAGGGCTCTCCGCCAGCAAAAAGGGCACCTATTTTGTACACGGGATAGGCAGGGTCTGGACAAAGCACCACATCTCCACTATTTACAAAAGCAAGGGGGAAGTGGGCTATACCCTCCTTTGAACCTATTAAGGTTATAACTTCCTTGTTGGGATCAAGCTCCACTTCAAAACGCCTTTTGTACCAATCCGCAACCGCTTGCCTAAAGGAAAGCATGCCCTCATAAGAGGGATATCTATGATGCTCTGGCTTTTCTACCGCCCTTTGCATAGCTTCCACTATGGCCTTTGGCGTGGGAATGTCTGGGTCTCCCACTCCAAGGTCAATTAAATCCACTCCTTGCTGTAGCTTTTCCCTTTTTTTCTGGTCAATCTGGGCAAAAAGATAGGGAGGAAGCGTTCTTATCCTTTGGGCATACTCAAACATTACCAACCTCCTAAGTGTTCTTTTTAATTATAGCAAAAATACGCTAAGTAAGGATTTGCCTGTTATAGGGCGCCCAAGGGTTGTGATTTCTCACAAGGCCTTTATGTTATACTATAATTATTACCAAGGAGAGGTGGCCGAGAGGCCGAAGGCGGCTCCCTGCTAAGGAGTTGTAGGGTTAAAAGCCCTACCGCGGGTTCGAATCCCGCCCTCTCCGTATTAAAATAAAAACTATGAAAAATGCCATCCTTGCCTTAGAAGACGGAAGCTACTTTGTAGGCTATTCCTTTGGCGCGCAGGGGGAGACCTCGGGAGAAGTAGTCTTTAACACCTCCATGACAGGCTATCAGGAGATACTTACAGACCCCTCCTACAAGGGACAGATAGTGGTTATGACTTACACCCAGATAGGCAATTATGGAATTAACCAAGAGGATGTGGAGTCGGAAAAGGTTCAAGTAAACGGTTTTGTGATAAAGGAGCTATCACCCATATACAGCAATTGGAGAGCAAAAAAGGGCCTGGAGGAGTATTTAAGGGAAAACAAGGTGGTTGGCATATGGGGCATTGACACAAGGGCTTTGGTGAAAAGGATAAGGGAAAGGGGAGCTCTAAGGGGTGTAATATCCACAGAGGAAAAGGATCCTGTAAAGTTGGTAGAAAAGGCAAGAAAAGTGCCCGATATATCCAAGCTTGACCTTGTGGAACAGGTGGCAACAAAAGAATTATATTACTGGAAGGAGGGAGATTGGGACTTAAAGAAGGGATATATAACAAGGGGAAAGGAAAAGCCTTTAATATTGGTCGTAGATTATGGAGTAAAAAGAAACATACTAAGAAGGCTCACACAAGAAGGGGCGAAAGTAGTGGTAGTGCCCCCTTACCATGTAGAGAAAAGGATTGAAGAGCTAAAGCCAGACGCCCTTTTCCTTTCCAACGGTCCCGGAGACCCCCAAAGGGTTGTTGAGAGTATAAGGCTTGTAAGAAGGTATATGGAAAAATTGCCTATAATGGGTATATGCCTTGGCCACCAGATAATAGGCCTTGCCCTTGGCGGAAAAACCTACAAGCTCAAGTTCGGACATCATGGAGGTAATCACCCCGTAAAAGATTTAAGGGATGGACATATAGAGATAACAGCCCAAAACCACAACTTTGCCCTTGACCCAGACACTCTAAAGGAAGTAGAGATAACCCATATAAACCTTTTAGATGATACTTTAGAAGGTTTTAGACATAGATCTCTCCCCATATACTGCGTACAGTACCATCCCGAGGCATCACCGGGACCTCACGATTCTAAGAATATATTTAAAGATTTTGTTAATTTGGCTATGGGATATGCAAGGTCAAGATCTTAGACCAAACAATGTAAAGATAGTCCTTCTTGCCCTTCTGTTTTTCCTTGGAATTTTTTTGGTCCTTGGTAGATTTTTCTACATACAGATCATAGGAAAGGGAAAGTACGTGGAAAAAGTGGCAGAGAAGTTTCCAAAGGCTTCCGTTGTGCGGCTGTATACTGCAAGAGGGTACATAAAGGATAGAAATGGTAATGACTTGGCAATAAGCATACCAACCATTTCTGTTTATGCCTTTCCCCATCTTGTGGAGAACAAGGAAGAACTTACAAGAAGGCTTTCTGCCCTTCCGGGAATCTCCGAGAGGGATATCCTAAAAAGCTTGGACTCCGATAAAAAGTTTGTCTGGCTGATTAAATATTTAGATAAATCCTATTTGGCTTATGTTAGGGGCGTTATAAGGGATACAGGGAATACTAAGTCCGTTGGAATACAGGAGGAGTACAAAAGGTTCTATCCCCATGGAAGCCTTGCAGGAAATCTTTTGGGTTTTGTGGGAAGAGAGGGAAATGGGTTGGAAGGTGTTGAGTATATGTTTGACCAAGCTTTGAGGGGAAAAGAGGTAAAGGGGATCTTTTACCTTGGTAGGTTGGCAATAAATCCCATACTGGAGGAAGAAATAGAACCAAAGGAGATAAGGCTTACCATAGACCTTGGAGTTCAAACCATACTTGAAGACCTTAGAGATAAGATAGTAAAGGAATGGAGACCAGATAGAGTTGGTATATTGGTTATGGATGCCCATACGGCTGAGATACTGGGCTTGGCCAATTACCCCACCTATGACCCAAACAATTACCAAAGCTATCCCATTACCCACAGAAGAAACTTTGTGGCTACAGACCTTTTCGAGCCTGGATCTGTGATGAAGCCCTTTTTTATAGGGCAGGCTCTTGAAAAGGGATATATAAAGCCCGGCATATGGATAGACACGGAAGGAGGAAAGACAGAGGTTTTCGGTCGGCATGTTAGGGATGTTAAACCTTCAAAGGCTTTAACCCTTGAACAGGTGCTTATAAAATCATCCAACGTGGGCACCATAAAGGTGGCTAAATATCTCTCAAAAAGGGACGTGGAAGAGCTCATGGAGAAGATCCATATGAAGGATAAGTTTGGTGTATTACCTGGAGAAGTAAAACCACGCCTATCCAACTTTAACTATCCCGCAAACATACTCTACGCAAGCATAGGACAGGGTATCGCTTCCAACCTTCTTAACCTTTGCGTAAGCTTTAACGCCCTTGCTACCAACAAGATAGTTAAACCAAAGATATCAATGGATGAAAATACTCATGTGATAAGGGAGAATATATACTCTCCCCGAGTGTTAAAGTGGGTCCAAGAAAATCTAAAAAAGGTGGTGGAGGAGGGAACCGCCCAGACGGCGAAGTCCGACTACTTTACCATTGCCGGCAAAACTGGAACCTCACAGAAGTTTGATTTTAGAAAAAACAAGTATTCAATGGAAGAGTCTGTGACCTACTTTGTGGGCTATTTTCCCGTGAGTAATCCCAAATTTATAGCGGGTATAATGGTTGACAACCCGAGGGGTCTAAATGTTTATGGAGGAACAGTTGCAGCACCTCACTTTAAGGAGCTTGTAGAAAGAATAGCCTTTTACTATAGGTTAGAGCCCGATAAACTTAGCAAGTAAATCTCTTTCCTCCTTGGGTAGTAATAAACCCTCTACCTTTGGAAGTTTTAAAATTTTTAGCCCTGTTAATTCCTGAACCATAAGGGGATTGGTCCTTTCGGACACATCAATACCTTCAAAGCCGTTCATAACTACACCCAAAGGTTCCACCCCAAAGGCTTTCATATAATACCAGCTTAAAAAGGTATGGTTTATAGTGCCAAGTTTAGCCCTTGCCACCAAAAGGGTCTTTAGCCCCCAATCCTTGGCAAGATGGGCATAGTTATAGTTTCTTTTTATGGGTACAGCTACACCGCCTGCACCTTCTACTATCAAAAAGTGGTATTTTTCAAGCATTTTTTCAAAGTGTTTCTTTAGGTCCTCTAAGGAAAAATCCCTTCCTTCCTCTAAAATGCCTGCGTAGGGAGCTAAGGGAAGACGGTATCTAACGGGCACTGATTCCTCAAGAGATTGACCGGTTATAGAAGCCACCAAAGATCCATCTTGGGGCACATCTCTTACATCGGTCTCTACAGGCTTGAGATAGCCAACCTTTATACCCCTTTCCCTTAAAGCGTAGGCAAGGTTGTAGCTAACAAAGGTTTTTCCCACTCCCGTATCAGTGGCGGTTATTAGTATAGCTTTGAAAAACATACCTTTTATATTTTATTTCTTAGGATGCGCCGAGTGGGAAATTCCCCTTTTTCATCAGTAGCGCAGGCATCCTTGTAAAAGACAGGCTGGACGCCTGAACTACCAGAATTTTGAATTCCTTGTGGCGGTCAATGGCCCCTTACAAAGGATAATTTTTCACTCAGCGTATACTGGTTTATAATTTTTAGCATGTATTACCTTCTTCTTACCTTGTTTATAATAGTTGCCCTTTTGCTAATCGTTATGGTTCTTATGCAGAAGGGTAGGGGTGACGTGGGTAGCGCCTTTGGTGGTATGGGGCAAGGAGTTTTTGGTCCCGGCGGTGTGGACACCATCCTTACGAAAACAACCTATTGGCTTGGCTTTTCCCTTATGGCTTTGGCTATACTTTTAGCCCTTACCCACCCTTCCAAGAAGGGATCCCTTATAAAGGATGAAGGTAAAAGAACTCCTCAAACAGAACAAAGTATCCCTCAGGGACAAAATCCTTCTTCTGGCACACCTACTCAAAATAAACCATAAGGATCTTTATCTTTTGGATGACCTTGAGGTGCCAAGGGCTGTGGAGGAAGCATATACAGAGAACTTAAAAAGACTGGAAGAGGGCTATCCCCTTCAGTATATCCTTGGTGAGTGGGAGTTTTACGGAAAAAGTTTCCATGTTCAAGAGGGCATTTTAATACCAAGGCCAGAAACGGAGATATTGGTAGAAGAAGTTTTAAAAAGAGTCGACAGAAAAATAGACCTAAAGGGTCTTGAGATAGGAGTTGGTAGTGGATGTATAAGCATAACTTTGCTAATACATAATCAAAGGCTTAGGATGTTTGCCAACGATATAAACATAAAGGCTCTGAAGCTTGCAAAAAGGAACGCAAAAAGGCATGGTGTAGAAGATAGGTTATTTTTGTTTGCGGGAGACCTCTTTGAAGCTTTAAAGCCCTACCCCTTTGACTTGATCCTTTCAAACCCCCCTTATATACCTATGGAAAGGTGGGAGAGCTTGCCCTTTGGTGTAAAGATGGAGGGCTATACTTCTCTTATAGGTGGTATAATGGGCTGGGAGTTTTACCTTAGAATAAGGGAGTATATGGATAATTACCTTAACTCCGATGGCTTTTTTGCCTTTGAAATAGGGCACGACCAAGGTGAGATCCTTAGGAATATATTTGAAGGAAAGGGCTATAAGGTGGAGATTATAAAGGACTACGCAAACCAAGACAGGGTGATAGTAGGATGGAGATCGTAGGATTTTTTTTGGGAACCTTTTTCTTTATTCTTTTGGAGGCTTTTTTTGCAGGGTCGGAGATAGCTCTTGTCAGCGTGGATAAGGGAAGGGTTTTAAACCTATACAAAAGGACAAAAAGGGACTTTCTCCTTGACTTTCACCAAAATCCAGAAGAATACATAACCCTAACCATGCTGGGCTATACGGTAAGTATAGTCTTTGCCTCCACCTTTTATACCCTTGCGGTAATACAACTTTCAGAGTATTTCCCTTACATAAAGGGCTTTGAGGTTATATTTTCCTCAAGCTTGGTTATCTTTACCCTGCTCCTTGGTGAGATCCTTCCAAAAAGCCTTTTCCAAAAAGAGGCAGAAAGATTACTCTTTCCCTCCTTGTGGTTTCTTAGCAAGCTAAAGACCTTTACAAAACCCCTTTTGAACTTTTCAAGGTTTGTAAGCAGGTCTATAACCAACCTTTTGAAGGACAGATATCAAGAAAAATTAAGTAGAGAAGACCTTATAAAGCTTATGGAAAGAGTGGTGTCAAAGGAAGAAAATCTACAGATAGCCCTTAGGGTTCTCATTTTAAGAGACCTTTTTATAACGGAGGAGGTAAAGCCCCTGCGAGAGGTGGTTATGGTAGAGGAGGGCACACACCTTGACCAAACCCTTAGGATTATGCAGGAAAGTGGCTACAGAAGATTGCCCGTGTATAGAAACAGGGTGGATCAGATAATAGGCTATGTAGACCTTTTTGACCTTATACAGAGCAAACACGCCAAGTTTATAAGAGAACTTGTAAGACCCATACACTATTTTTCCGAATTTACCACCATAAAAAGGGCTTTTGAAGTCTTTATGAAAAGCAAAGAGCAGATGGGGGTTGTGGTGGATGAAAGGGGGAACCTTTTGGGAATAATAACCTGGGATGATATACAGGGATATATTATGGGTGGACTTTGGGAAGAGGGTATGGAGGAGGAAGAGGAAATAGTTGAAATAGAAAAGAACAAATGGATAGTGGAGGGGAGTATAGAAAGGGAAAAGTTTGAAAGGCTCTTTAATGTGGAACTTCCCGAAGGTCCCTATACAACCCTTGGTGGCTTTTTGTGCTTTTACAGTGGAAATATCCCAGAAAAGGGCCAGGTTATAGAATACAAAAACTACACCTTTAAGGTGCTTCAAAGGGATGATAGGAGGATAATAAAGATCATGGTGGAAAGCCATGTACCAGAGGAGTAAAAGCCTAAGGGATATGCCCCAAGACCTAAAGCCAAGGGAGAAGATGCTAAACTTAGGGGCGGAAAAGCTTTCCAACGAAGAGCTTTTGGCTATTCTATTGGGCTCTGGCACAAAGGGTATGGATGTGCTTACCCTTTCAGAAAAGGTCTTAAAGGTAGGATGGGAAGAACTTTATAGGCTATCTCCTCAAGAACTAACAGAAAGGTTCAAAGGTATTGGCGTTGCAAAGGCTTGCCAGATAAAGGCTTTAGTGGAGCTTGCCAAAAGGATAGGTGAGCCCTACGAAGGGGTGGTCATAAACAGCCCGGAGGAGGTATATAAGCTTGTAAAGGATAAGGTGGATGAAAGAAAGGAATATCTTATCTCTCTTTATCTTACTCCCACCAACAGGCTAATATCCTTTGAGGTTATAGCCATAGGAAGGATGAACGCCCTTTATGCGGAGCCCAAGGAGATACTTTACCATGCTATAAAAACCTCATGCTATGGCATTCTCCTTGTACATAACCACCCCAAAGGAGACCTAAAACCCTCAAGGGAAGACATAGAATTCACCCAAAGGGTGAAAAAATCTTGCGACCTTTTGGGCTTTGAACTTATAGACCATTTGATAATAAACAGCAAGGGCTATCTTTCTATGAGAAGGGAAGGCTATCTATGATAGGGGTATTTCAGCTTTTGGGGCTTGCCAGAGGAGAGTGCCTTTCCTGTGGCTCAAAGTTTTTTGGAAAGGACCAAGGTTTTATATGCGATGACTGTTTAAAAGGTATAAAACCCTACCATCCTATAGATTACAGCCATAGACTAAGCTATGTATTCTCTTATAGGATATACGGGCTTTACGAGGGCACTTTAAAACACCTTATCCATGCCATAAAGTTTGAAAACTCCAAAAGCCTTGCCCTATTGTTGGGTAATATCATAAAGACGCATCTCTGGGAATACATAGAGGAAATAGGCCCAGATATTATAACCTTTCCCCCTTTGAACCTAAGAAGGTTCTGGAATAGGGGCTTTAACCACGTGGAGCATATTTTAAAGGGTGCTGGAGTGCCCTATCTTTCTCTATTTACAAGGCAAGACCTGGCTCCACCCCTTGCAAGGCTTAACAAAGAGGAAAGGGCAAAGGCAGTAATGGGCTACAAGGTTAAAGAAAACTTTGTTGATTTTGTTGAAGACAAAAGAATACTAATAGTGGATGACCTTTTAACCACGGGCTCCACCATCCAAAAGCTTTCCTACCTTTTATTATCCTTGGGAGCAAAAGAAACGCATGCCTACTTTGTAGCAAAGGGTTGAAACTATTGCTTAAAGGGTATGCTTATCCAAAGCTCGTCAAACCCCTCTTTTTCCCTTTTTATATCCACTTCAATCTTTTTCACTTCAAACTGGGGATACTTGGAAAAGACCGATATAAGGTCCTCTCTTAATCGGTCGGTAAAGTTGGGAGGAAGTCCTCTTCTCTCATAAGATAATACCATAGTAAGCCTCTTCTTAGCCTCCTCTTTGCTCTTCCCCTTATTAAAAATTAGGTCCCATATCATTTCTATCTCCCAAAGATTCTCTCCAACAAGCCCTTTTTTTCTCCATATCTTACCATGGGGACATCTTCCCCTTCTATCCTTCTTGCCATATCCGTTATTGCCTTTGATACATTATTGTCCATGTTTAAAACTATTGGCTCGCCTCTGTTGGTGAAATCCACAAGCTTTGTATCCTCCGGTATTATACCTATGGGCTGAACTTTGAGTATGTCCACTATATCCTCCACCGATAGCATCTCTCCCTTTTTAACGCTTTCCCATTTTATTCTGTTTATCACAAGGTGGTATTCCCTTTTTCCCATGTTTTCCAAAAGACCTATTACCCTGTCTGCATCCCTTATGGAGGATACTTCTGGGTTTACCACCACAAGGGCTGTATCCGCGGGAAGTGAAGCTATCTGAAAGCCACGCTCTATGCCCGCGGGAGAATCTATGAAGATATAATCAAACTCTCCAGAGGCTTTTACCTTTTCCACAAGCTCCACCCATTTGTCTTTGTCTATAGCATCCTTGTTTTTGGTCTGGTTTGCGGGCAGTAGCCAAAGGCTTAGACCCCTCTTGTCTTTTACCAAAGCCTTTGAAAATTCCGCCCTACCTTCCAAAACATCCAGCACATCATAGACTATGCGATTTTCGAGCCCCAGTATCATATCAAGGTTTCTAAGCCCAATGTCCGCATCCATGGCAAGGACCTTTTTACCAAGGCTTGCCAAAGCTACGCATAGATTGGCGGTTATGGTGGTCTTACCTACACCGCCCTTTCCTGAAGTGACCACAAAAACCCTACTCATCTACGCCCTCTCAAGTATTATATTACCATCTTCAACCTTTGCTACTTCTGGATAGCCAGGAGATTTCCTCTCTTCCTCGCTCATTATAGCAACTTTTCTTCCGATCCTTATCTGTTGGGGTTCCATCTCAAGGGCTACCACCATCGCACTTTCATCTCCAAGAGCCCCCGCTATAGCAATTCCTCTAAGTTTGCCCATTACTATAATATTACCCGTTGCTATCACCTGTGCATCCTTGTTAACATTCCCAAGTATCAATATATCTCCGTTATATTCTACCCTTTGCCCAGAGCGAAGATGTTTTTGAACTATAAGGAGTCTATCTCTCTTTGATTCTTCTATACCTTCCCAACTTAGCCTTTTTACACTTTTTATATTTCTATCTGCAATGGCATTTTCTATCTTCTCAATCTCTTCCTTCTTTAAAAGCTCCTTGCTGTCTATGAGGACATAGCTACCCTCAAAAAGCTTGGAAGAGACCTTCCCCTTTATCTCTTCCACAAGGGCATCTATATCTCCCCTCTCTTTTATCTCTACAAGCAATACAGGAAGAGTTATTCCCTTTATCTCCACCATCTTTCTTTGGCTCCGGGGGAGGGACTCGAACCCCCAACCTGACGGTTAACAGCCGCCTGCTCTGCCCGTTGAGCTACCCCGGATACTAAAATATATTATACAACCTTTTTCCTTTGTGTATACTTTTACGTGCAGTGCTAAAGTATTGGGATAGATGGCTTTTATTTAGTTTTTTTGGTCTTTTTCTCATGGGAGAGACTGTGCTTATCAGCACCAACGTGGTGCCTTACTTTATTGATTCCTATTCTAACTTCTCTTTATATAAAAAGCCCCTTATCCAGCTTATGGTCTTTATACTGGGCTTTTTTACCGCAAGCTTTTTGGCAAGGACAGATTACAGAGTGTTTATGAGGGGACCTTTGCCATATATCATAACCTTAATAACCCTACTGAGCCTGGTTTTGGTGGCTATAAAGAAGTTCATTACAGGGAAGCCTGTAGACCGATGGATCTTTGGCAGTAGCGTACAACCCTTAGAGTTTGCAAAGATATCCCTTGTTATATTCCTTTCTTATTACATAGTGAGGAAAGGGAATTTAAGACAGTGGAAACATCTTTTTTGGGCTCTTTTTTTCCCGGTGGCTATGGCTTTTCTTCTTCTTTTGCAGCCCGATAAGGGTGGGGCTGTGTTTATTCTATTTATAACCGCTCTCATGGTTTATGTGGGTGGTGTTCCCAAAAGGGTCTATTTAATAGTGATCCCTCTTTTATCTCTTTTTATATACTACATACTCACTTCAAAGGGATATGTGGCGGAAAGGCTCTCCGCATGGAAGGACCCTTTCCTTGACCCGGAGGATAGTGGGTACCAGATCCTTCAATCCTTGTACGCCCTTGCAAGGGGTGGGCTTACGGGAGTGGGTGTAGGGCAGGGGCTTCAAAAGATGGGACCTTTGCCTGCCTCCGATACGGATTTTGTAATAGCGGTTATAGGGGAGGAGATGGGCTTTGTAGGAGTCCTTTTGGTGGTAATCCTTTACTGCCTACTCATAGGCAAGCTTCTTTGGTATTCCTTAAAGACTTCTGAACCTATGGAAAAGCTTCTACTTTTTGGTATAGCCTTTAACTTTGCCCTTTCTTTCCTTTGGAACTTGGCTATGGTTTCCAATCTAATACCTCCAAAAGGAATAGCCTTGCCCTTTATAAGCTATGGTGCCTCCAACCTTTTTGCTTCCCTTCTATCCTTAGGGATCGTCCAGTCAGTGATAAATCATATAAACAATTTAAGCTTTTCCAAAACTTCTTTTACCTCCACAGCGCTTAAACAGGCGTAAGTGCCAGTTTTACAGCTTTTTGGATTGGGAGAGCAGGGAGAACAAGGCAGGTTTGGTTTTAGATAGTCGCCTATCAAAGGATAAAAGCCATAATGGGGAGAGGTGGCTGTGTATATACTTATGGCAGGAACTCCAAGGGCGTTTGCTATGTGTATGGGAGATGAGTCGCAGGCCACCACCACCTTTGAAAGGCTGATTATAGCCATAAGCTCCCTTAGACTTGTTTTTCCCACAAGGTTTATAACACTTTTAATTTGTCTTGATTTTTCTAAGTCCCTTTCCATTCCCACCATTATTACAGGTAGTGATATATACTCCATAAGCTCCTTCCAACCATTAAGGTGCCACTCTTTTAGCACAAAGTTGGAAAAGGGAGCTATCACAATAAACTCCTTTGGCAGGTTGAACTTCTTAGTTACCTCTTCTTTTTCCTCGTCTTCAACGAAAAGAATAGGCATCCTTTGAAGGGTTTTTACTCCTATGGGCTTTAGAAGTTCCAAGTTTCGGTCAACTTCGTGCATATGCCAACGGTGTTTTACTTCGTGGGTATAGAGCCAAGGCATTTCTGATCTATTAAAGCCTATTCGGGTGGGTATGCCCGAGGCATATAGGATCAAGGCAGTCCTAAGGGAGATGTGGGGACTTATGGCTATTTGGTACTTTTCCCTTCTTAACCTTTTGATAAGTTCAAAGCTTTCCTTTAAGCCTTTGTCAAAGGGTATCAATTTCACATCAAAGCCCTTTAAAAGGTCTTTTATAAAGCTTCTGCCCACAAAGGATATATGAGATGAGGGGAAGCCCTCTTTTAGACTTCTGATAAGGGGGGTGGCAAGGACCACGTCCCCCAAATAGGCAGTTTGCCAGATAAGTATTTTCATCTAATACCTGATATACTGGCTATTTTCCACTTTTTCTCATCCTTTATCACTATAAAGGTAAAGATCTTCTCCACCCCTTGCTTATCTATTATCTTTACCATTACCTCTGCATGTTTATCGTCTATCTTGCTTGCATCCAAAAGCTTTACCTTCTTTATGTTTTCGCCCATAGAGGAAAACACACAGGCTAAAATCTCTGACGGCTTCATCTCTGTAAGCTGTATTGGCAGTTTTAGCTCTTGCACTAGGGCATCTCTAAAGGGTGGGTAAAGGAGCTTTACTGCTTCCTTGCCCTCTTCGTCCCTTATCATCTCAATAAATTCCTTTACCGTTTTTCTTGCAGACTCCTCTGGGCTTTCTCCACATGCTCTGAAAACAAAAAAGGCTGCAAGGACGAGAGCTATTGGGATAAGCACCTTCTTCATAACTTTACCTCCTCTATTAAAAATCTATGGATTGACTTGGCGGCTTTTCTTCCCTCTGCCAAAGCTCTTACCACTGTGTCTCCACCGTTTACCACATCCCCACCTGCAAAAAGCCCCTTAATAGAAGTTCTAAAGTTTTCATCCACTTTAAGGGTGTCCCATTTGGTGAGCTCAAGCCCCGGAAGGTCTTTATAGGCTATGGGGTTTGCCTTTTGGCCTATGGCAAAGATAACAGAGTGGCACTCTATTATATGGTCTGAGCCTTCCACTGGCACGGGCTTGGGTCTTCCCCTCTCATCGGGCTCGCCAAGGGCCATCTTTATACACTTCAAGCCTATCACCTTACCTTCATCATCACCAAGTATTTCAATGGGCTGAGTAAGCCAGTGGATTATGGCTCCTTCTTCCCATATGTGGTCCCATTCCTCTTGTCTGGCGGAGGATGTCTCTCGTGTTCTTCTATAGACCACATGAGTTTCCACACCAAGCCTTAAAGCCGTTATTGCACAATCCACTGCAGTAAAGCCACCGCCTATTATGGCGGTCTTTTTTCCAAGGTCTACTGGCATGGCGCTGTTGGGAAATTGGTCTGCCCTATATAGCCCAACCCGTGTAAGTACTTCTATAGCAGAATAAACGCCTTTTAGGTGGTCTCCCTTTATACCAAGACTTCCTCTACCAGCCCCTATACCAAGAAAGACAGCACGGTATTCTTCCAAAAGTTGAGAAAGTTTGACTGTTTCACCCACCACATAACCAAAGAAAAACTTCACCCCCAGATCCCTTAACTCTTTTATGTACCCATCTAATATATCCCTTGGTAGCCTTGCGTGGGGTATGCCATATGCCATAACGCCTCCCGGCTTTGAAAGAGCTTCAAAGACATGCACTTCGTGCCCCAAAAGAGCCAGATCATAGGCACAGGCAAGCCCAGCAGGACCGGCGCCCACAACCGCTACCTTATATCCCGTGGGCTCTGCCCTTTCCCTTTCAATTCTTATGCCAGAGATCCTTACAAAATCCCCCACAAACTTTTC
>JBKBRK010000025.1:12477-16788 GCA_046292245.1 Aquificaceae bacterium | reverse complement strand
TGTTTAGGGATTACAAGGAAAGGGGGGAGAGGTTCAAGGCTATTCTTTTTAGCCTATCCTCTCCACAATAGCCTCAAGGTGCTTTAAAAATAGCCCCCTTTACAGGATTACCGCCCCTGCTCCCTAAAGCAGGAGCTAATGTCCATATAAAACCCTCTTAGGAAAAAGCGCGATCAGCGCCATTACTCTCCAGCAGTCTTTTGTATACGCATCTCTCGGCAAGGGACCTATCTTCTCATGAGGTCTTTTAGTAGGCCTAAATCTTTGTTGCTAATTAGGATGAGGTTATTTTGCCCATCTTTTAAAATTTTCGTATAGGGACATGTTTAAATTGGGATTTTTGAAACACCCTCATCTAATTTTTGACATCCTTCCACTTAAGCCTTATCTTTTTAGCATGAAGCTTTTCTTACCTTTGCTCCTTGTTTCTATGTTTGTCTTTTCTGTGGAAAGGGGGCAAGGTGTAAGTAATAAGGAAGTTATAGACAAGCGCTTTGAGGACATAAGCAAACAGCTAAAGTATAACTCACGTATGAGAATGTTTAAAAAATCTAAGGAACAGGCACCGACCAGACCTTGTAAGGATCTAATCCACAATTCTATAGGAACCTTTTATGAGCCGCCGGGTGCTATTTGTACCCTTGACATATTAGAAATTCATAATATAATTATATCATTATACCAACCATGAGAAGCTTGATAATATTACTAATCCTTGTCGGAGGGCTTTTTGCAAGGGAGCTTTCCCTAAGAGAGGTCCTTGAGCTTGCCCTAAAGAACAGTCCAATGGTTAAGTCTGCCCAGAGGGATGTTAAAGCCCAAGAGCTTGAGTTAAAGGCGGCAAGGGGAGCCCTGTTGCCTCGGGTTAAGGTAGAAGAAACTTTTACAAGGACCGATATGCCTGCTTATGCCTTTATGAGTAAGCTTAACCAAGAAAGGATAGGTGCGCAAGACTTTGACCCTGCAAGATTAAACAACCCAAGTGCAATTAACAACTTTGAAACCAAATTTTCCCTTGAAGTGCCTATATGGATGGGTGGAAAGATCCAGTCTGCCCAAAGAATGGCAGAGTACGAGTACAGGGCAGTTAATTTTGATGCCAAAAGGAAAGAGGAGGAGGTGATAAAGCAGGTCTATCATGCCTATATGGATGCTGTATTTGCAAAGGAAGCTATAAAGGTGGCAGAGCAGGCTTTGAGGGATGCTGAGGAGCACCTACGCTTAGCACAGCAGATGTATAAAGTAGGGATGGCTCTTATGTCTGACGTGCTAAGGGCACAGGTTTATGTCTCAAAGGCGCAAGAAAACCTTGAAAAGGCACAAAGAGGCTACGCTTTGGCAAAGAAGGGAATTGAGGTATTGGTAGGAGCTTCTCTTGGAGAGTTTGATGTGGTGGATATAGATTCCTGTCCCGAGATAAGGCTACAGGATATAAAGGAAAAAGCCCTACAAAGAAGGGACATAAAGGCAATTGAAGAAAGGCTAAAAGCTCTAAGGGAGATGTATAGTTATACCCTTTCCGATAACCTGCCTCAGGTGTTTGCCTTTGCCCAATACTTTTTAAACTCAAAGGACCATGCCCTTGGTTTCGATGGTAAAGGCTATTTGGCGGGCATTTCCCTTTCTTGGACCTTTGACACGGGTCTAACCACCTTAAGAAGGGCTCAGGCAAACTTGGAAAGAAGGGCAAGCCTTGAAGAAAGGCTAAGGTTTATGAAGGACATGGCGATCTTTGAAGTAGATAAGGCTTACGCAGATTATGAAAACGCTATGGGTATGCTAAAATCCTCCGAGGATAGAATAAGGGCAAGCCAGGAGGTCCTTAAGGTTATGGAAACAAGATACAAAAACGGTCTTGCAAAGATGGTGGATATATTGGATGCCCAAACGGAATTGGATAAGGCAAGGTTTGAAAGGATAGAGGCAATAAAGGCATGCCAAAAAGCCTATGTGGAAATTCTCTTTAGTGCAGGTACGACGGAGGAGGTGTTGAGATGAAACCTTGGGTTAAATACTTGGTCTTTCTCTTGATAATCTTTGCCATGGTTTTGTGGCTTGGCGGCTTCCTTACCCACAAGGAAAAACCCGGTGAAGTCCAAAGGGAAAAGCTCCTTGTGGAAGGGATAAAGACAGGCACAGTGGAAAAGGTATCCCAAGTGGAGACACCCTATACGGGGCAGGTAGTAGCAGACAAAAGGGTTGAAATATCCACAAGGTTGATGGGCAAGATAAAGGGCATCTATGTAAAAGAAGGGCAAAAGGTTAATGCGGGACAGCTTTTGGCGGTAGTAGACGCAGAGGACATAAAATCCCAGATAAGCGCCGTAGATAGTCAAATACTACAGGCGCAGGAAGGTCTAAAAGCCGCCATGGCAAATTATGAAGCGGTTAGTAAAACATATGAAAGGTACTTGGCTCTTTTAAAGGAAGGGGCTATAACCCAGCAAGAGTTTGACCAGGTTAAGGCACAGTTTGAGGCTGCAAAGGCACAGGTGGAGCAGACAAGGGCGGGCATAAAAGCATTACAAAGCCAAAAGCAAGCCATAGGTGCCAATCTTAACTATTCCAATTTGGTCTCTCCCGTAGAGGGCTATGTGGTACAGAAGAATGCGGACCTCGGAGATCTGACAGCACCAGGACATCCCTTATTTGTTATAGAATCACCACCTTATCTTTTTGAAGTGTTTTTGCCAGAAAGATACGTCAATAGCATAAAGGTGGGGCAAGAATACAGGGTGCATATCCCAAGCCTAGGCAAAGTCATAAGGGGGGTTGTCAAAGAGGTATCGCCCTCCTTAGACCCTACCACAAAAACCTTTAGGGTAAAAGTGCTTTTGGAGACGGCAGAAGGTCTAAAAAGTGGTATGTACGGAAGCTTGCTTATCCCAGAAAGTTTAGAAGCTCTCCTTGTGCCCCAAGGTGCTATAGTGAAAAGGTTTGATTTTACTGGTGTTTGGGTAGTAAAGCCCGACAATATCCTTGAACTTAGGTTTGTAAAACTTGGAGAGATAAGGGGAGACAAGGTGGAGATACTGTCCGGTCTAAGGGAGGGTGAAAGGATAGTGATAGAAGGCATAGAAAAAGCTTGTGAAGGTTGCAAGGTAGGAGGCTAAGATGTACGGCTTTGCGGGAAGGCTTGCCCATTACTTTATAGATTCAAAGCTAACACCCATAATTATTCTGGTTTCTTTGGCTCTTGGTCTCTTTGCAGTTATAACCACCCCCAAGGAGGAGGAGCCACAGATAGTGGTTCCCATGATAGACATAATGATCTCTTACCCAGGTGCTACTCCAGAAGAGGTGGAAAGGAGGGTGGTGGCACCCCTTGAGAAGAAGCTTTGGGAGTTAAAGGATATTGAATACATATACTCCGCAAGCATGGAGGGCATGGCGGTAGTCACCGCCCGTTTTTATGTGGGAACAAACCCCGTTAAGGCTCTTGTGGATTTAAACACCAAGATGATGTCCGCCATGGATTTGGCTCCCCCTGGTGTGATCCTCCCACCCCTTATAAAACCCAAATCTATAGACGATGTGCCTATTCTTACCTTAACCCTTTGGGGAAAGAACTACGACTACTATGACCTTAGGCGGGTGGCGGAAGCCCTTGAGAACGAAATAAAAAAGGTTCAGAATGTAGCGGATGTTTTCTTAGTGGGGGGAAGACCAAGGGAGATAAGCATAATCCTTGACCCCAACAGGCTAAAGGCTTACGGCGTATCCCCTATGTATATAGCCCAGCTTATACAAACCGCCAACTCCCAAGCTTTTGGCGGTAAGTTGGTGCAAGGGGATAAGGAGTATGCTATCAGAACTGGTGATTTCCTTAGGTCAAAGACAGATGTTGAAAACATTGTGGTGGGCATCTTTCAGGGTAGACCTGTTTATCTAAAGGACGTTGCCCAGGTAATAGACGGTCCCTCGGAAATAAAGGATTATGTGCTTATGGGCTTTGGTCCAAAGCACCAAGAAAAGGGCATAAAGGATGTAAAGGCAGGAGAACTATATCCTTCGGTTAGCATAGCGGTTTCCAAAAGGGTTGGAACCAATGCGGTGGATGTGTCAAGAGAAGTCCTTGAACTTGTGGATCATTTAAAGGGTAAGATATTACCCAAAGACCTAAACATCACAGTAACGAGGAACTATGGAGAGACCGCAAAGGAAAAAGCGGACACCCTTATTAAAAAGCTAATAATAGCCACCTTTTCTGTGATATTGCTCATAGCGGTAGCCCTTGGTGTAAAGGAAGCCATAGTGGTAGGTATAGCAGTGCCTGTCACCTTGGCAATAGCCCTCTTCCTCAGTCAGGTC
>JBKBRK010000025.1:0-12467 GCA_046292245.1 Aquificaceae bacterium | reverse complement strand
AACCCTTTTTGCTCTTATATTTGCCATTGGTATTCTTGTAGACGACGCTATAGTGGTGGTAGAAAACATACACAGATGGTTTGAATTGAAGCTTGCAAAGACACCAAGAGAGGCCATAGTTAAGGCAACCGACGAGGTGGGCAATCCAACCATTTTGGCAACCTTTACCGTTATAGCAGCCCTTATGCCTATGGCTTTTGTGTCGGGTCTTATGGGTCCTTACATGAGACCCATACCCATAAACGCCTCCGTTGCCATGTTTTTCTCCCTTTTGGTCGCCTTTATCATAACCCCTTGGGCAAGCTACCTATTACTTAGAAAGGATTTTGACAAGGGACACCACAAGGAAGAGATAGACATAAAGGATACAACCTTTTGGAAGATATACTCACTCCTTATGGTGCCTCTTCTTACCAGCAAGCCCAAAAGGTATGGCTTTTATGCTTTTACTCTGCTTTTGATGGCTATTTCAGTGGGCCTTTTGATTGCAAAGGCTGTGGTGGTAAAGATGCTACCCTATGATAACAAAAGCGAGCTTCAGATAGTTATAGATATGCCAGAGGGCACACCCCTTGAAAAGACCCTTGAGGCAACAAAGGCAATAGGAGACTATGTATCAAAGCAATCTATTGTAACGGACTATCAGATATATGTGGGAACTTCTGCACCCTTTAATTTCAACGGCCTGGTAAGGCACTACTATCTAAGGCAAAACTCCAACCTTGCGGACATACAGGTAAACCTTATAGACAAGGCAAAAAGAGAAGAGCAGTCTCATGACTTTGCCAAAAGGATAAGGCCCCATGTGCATAAGATAGCACAAGAATATGGAGCAAAATATGTAGCAGTTGTGGAAGTACCACCTGGCCCTCCCGTACTTTCTCCCATAGTGGCAGAGATCTATGGGCCAGATCTAAAAAGCATGGAAGCCTTTTCTAAGGAAGTTTTAAAGATCTTTAAAGACATCAAGAGTATCACCGATGAGGGTATATACCTTGAAAATCCAGCACCCCTTTTAAGGCTTGTGGTAAAAGAGGACAAGGTAAAAGAGGCAGGCTTAACTAAGCAAGAGGTGGTCTATACTATCCAAGCTCTCTTTTATGGCTATCAAGCGGGCATAATGCAAAACACCGACACCCAGCATACACCTATAAGGATAAGGTTTGACGAGAAATATAAAACCCTTGATGTCCTAAGGACATTGCAGATACCTACCAAGGATGGGAGGAAAGTTCCCTTGGCAGAGCTTGTGGAGATAAAAGAAGATACAATTCCAACCACCATATATCACAAAAACCTAAGAAGGGTTATCTATGTGATAGGCGACGTGGCAGGAAGGGAAGAAGCACCCTTTTACGGAGTACTGGATGTAAGAAAGGCTGTAAAGAATATACCCAATCCTTACGGTGAGGTTAAAGAGCTGTGGATGTCTTTGCCCTTGGTAGAAGATGGCATTTATGTAAAATGGGATGGTGAGATGCACATAACCCTTGAAGTTTTCAGAGACCTTGGGCTTGCCTTTGGTGTAGCCCTCTTTATCATGTATGTTCTTATCCTTGGATGGTTCAAAGACTTTAGAATACCGGGCATCATAATGGCGCCCATTCCCCTAACCTTGGTGGGCATTATTCCCGGGCATCTCATAATGAACGCCTTCTTTACCGCAACTTCTATGATAGGTTTTATAGCCCTTGCGGGTATTATAGTTAGGAACTCTATACTTTTGGTGGATTTTGCAGAGGAGAGAATAAGGGATGGAGTGGCACCCCATTTGGCGGTGGTAGAGGCTGGAGTGATAAGAACAAGGCCTATTTTGCTTACCGCAGTGGCGGTTATAGTAGGTGCCTTTGTGATCATCTTTGACCCCATCTTTAACGGCCTTGCTATCTCCTTGATCTTTGGAACCATAGGCTCCACCACCCTAACCCTTGTGTTGATACCCGTTATGTACTATGCAAGCAAGGTGAAGAAGATTGAAAGACCTCCTACCGCCGAGGAGGTCAAGAGGGATATACTCAAATAAGGGGCTACGTAAGCCCCTTAGAGGATTATCATGCTATCGGTGGTGCCAAAGGGATTTGGTACCTGCTGGTCTGCCTGCAATTCATTCTCCCAATATTGTCCATCTATGAGGTACTTAAACCTGTAGCTTTTCCCAGCTTTTAATCTCTTTGTGATCCAAAAGGTACCATCCTTTTTCCTCTTCATGGCTTCTGGCTTCCAACCGTTCCACTCACCAACCAATTCAACCCTTTGGGCCTTTTCCTCCTTGTAGTAGAAGGTTATTATGCAAAGGTTTTCCTTACAAACTTTTTGGATCATGCTTTACCCCCTTTATTATAATTTTATACCATAAATTAGACACCATCAAGCAAACCTCCTATAGAGGTAGATTTTTCCAGCTTATAAGCTTGCCAATTGACTTATAAGATAGGGATATCAAGGGTTTCCCCGAAGTTCCTTTAACGGATTTATTCACCAATGCCCACCACCACTATCATACCATCTTTGCCAGAAAAGACCTTAGCCTTACCAAGATGATAGCATACGCCTGCAAGCCAGCAGGCTATGGCATCCAACTCATCCTGGTTATAGCTTCTATCTTCCAAGTTTATGGGTAATCTTTTGTAAAAGTTCAAAAGTGCTACCTTGTCTTTTCTTTTTAAACCAAGAATATCGTAGGTAGCCCCCGGAAAGGTTTCAAAAGCTTCTATTCCCAAGGCTCTCAAACTTTGGGCAAGCTTTATGCCTCTCTCTGTGAGCTTCCTCATGGGACCCAAGCTAACGGGGAAAAATCTGTGCCCTTCTTTTCTAAGCATAAGGTCGCATTCCCTTAAATGGGGTCCTTTATCTTCTATACTTTTTCTCCCAGAGGGCAAAGAAAGAGGAGCATCTATCATCACAAGGCTAAAGGATTTTGCAAGCTCAAAGATCTCTTCCTCTTTATAAAGTATCCCTACCCTTAGATTTCCATCCCTCAAATATGCATATCCCGTTTTTCTTTTGGGGCTTCCAGCCAAATCAAGCCCTAATATCTTCTCCAAGCCTCTCAAGGTACTCTTTTATGCCCTCCTCAAGGCTATACATGGGCTCGTAGCCCAGATCTTTTTTTGCCTTGGAGATGTCCGCCTGTGTGAAGTTTTGATAAAAGTCGTAAGGACAATCAAAATATTCTGGCTCGTAGTTGGTGCTTAGGTATTTATTAAGCAGGCTGACTATCTCGTTAAAGCTCCTTGCCTGACCTGTGGCTATGTTGAATATGCCCGATATGTTCTTTTCCATGGCAAGCAGGTTGGCGCGCACCACATCCTCCACATACACAAAGTCTCTCTTTTGTTCTCCCCATTTAAAAAGTCTTGGCTTTTTCCCTTCCTTCATCTGTCTGTAAAGTTGATAGATCATGCTCGCAGTTTTTCCTTTGTAAGCTTCTCCGGGACCATAGACGTTGAAGTACCTTAAACCCACTATTTTCATTTCTGGATGCTCTTGCATAAAGTTTATGGCTATTCTATCCATCATAAGCTTGGAGAATCCATATATGTTTTCCGGTAAAAGCCCCTCCTCTTCCCTCATAGGTGCTGGGCTATTGCCATACACACCCGCAGAGGATGCATAAACAAGCTTGGCACCCCAATACAGGCATGTGGAGAGTATATAGCGCATGCTGTCTGCGTTTACCTCCATCATCCTTTTTTGGTCTTGTACCGTGGTGTTCGTAATGGCACCTTGGTGAAATACCGCGTCAAATTGGAAGTTTTTTCCAAGCCAATCCCATAGCTCTTTGTTGGATATGTCTCCAGTAATTACTTCACACCTGGTGTTTAGAAGGTTTTTAAAATGCCCCGAGGAAAAGTCATCAAGAACATAAACCTTTGCCCTTGGATAATTTCTTTCAAGGGCTTTTACCAAGTTGGAGCCTATAAAGCCTGCACCACCCGTTATTAGAACCCTCATTTTTTCCTCTTCCTTGCAGGTTTTTCTTTCTTACCCTTAAAGGTTAGCTTCTTTATCAGGTAGGTTTGTCCAAGGTTAAAGACATTGTTAAGAGTCCAGTAAAGCACAAGCCCTGCGGGAAAGCTGGCAAAGAGAAAGGTAAAGACCACAGAGCTTATTACCATAATTAAGTTTTGACTTTTTTCTGGGCTCGGGCTTATAAACTGCTGGGATATCATGGTGATACCCATAAGCACCGGTAGTATATAGTAGGGATCTTTTTGAGCAAGGCTTTGTATCCATAAAAATTTGGCAAGCTGTAGGTCTACTGTTATGGTTAATACCTTATACAAGGCAAAGAATATGGGGATTTGCAAGAGGATAGGCAAACATCCTGACATGGGGTTAAAACCCACCTCTTGGTAAAGCTTCATTATCTCCTCTTGGAACTTGGCAGGATCGTTTTTATATTTCTCCTTTAACTCTTGCATCTTTGGAGCAACCTCTGCCATCTTGCCCATGGCAACGGTGCTTTTGTATGTAAGGGGGAACATAAAGATTCTCACTATAAGGGTGAGGGCGAATATGGAAAAGACCCATGAATGGAGATGCTCGTATATCCAGTGCATAAAGATAAAAAGGGGCTTTACTATAAGCCTTAAGGACCCAAAGTCTATAACCTCGGAAAGATCTATATTCTTTAACCTTGAGTATTCTTTAGCTCCTCCATAAAATGCCAATTCACCCTCTCCCTTTACCAAGGTGATGGTTTCCTTTCCTTCCAAGTTATATATGGCTACTGCCTTTATAGGACCAGAAAAGCCTTTGAAGTAATACCTACTTTCTTCCCCTGCAAACTTTATATCCCCCGTTATAAGCTCTCTACCCTCTACCTTCTCAAGCCTTTCCACCTTGTTTCCTATCTTCACCACAGGTCCCGAATGGGTAAAGAAATCTTCCTCTTTAACCTTCATTCCAGAAGATATAAAGGGTGTAGGGATGCCAGAGGCTTCTATTTTTAGAGAAAAATAATCTCCCTTATAGGTTATCCTTTTTATGAGTTCAAAGCCTTCTCCTTTGACTTTTGCTATTATCTGGTCTCCTTCTTTTTTTATCTCATAGGGGGAAAAGTTCAAAAGTAGGTCCTTCTCTGGGTCGCCGATGAAAACCTCAAGGGGAAAAAGGTTTAGCTTTTTCTCTTCATCGGTTATTAGCTCTTTGTTGTACTTTTTATCCACAAGGCTTATTAGCTTTGCCCCTTCTTGGGAAAGGACAATTTTATACTTTTCAAAGTCGTAGGTTATAAGGTTTTGGGGCTTTTTCTCTTCCCTTGAAGTGCCAAGGAGTAAGGAGGGAACATTTTCAGGCTTCTCTTTTACTTCTTGCTGTGGTGGTGGCTGGGGCGTTGGATGGAAGAAGATGAGATAAGCTTGGTATGCAAACAGAAACAGGGTTATAACTACGAAGATGATCAACAGACCCTTAAGGTCTAAGTCTTTTCTTTCCATCAGGGATAATCTACACCTCCTTTAGAAAAGGGATTACACCTTAAAATTCTCCAAAGGGCTTTCAGTGTTCCTTTAAAGGCTCCATACTTTCCCACAGCCATTATGGCATAGTTAGAACAAGATGGATAATACCTACAACTCGGCGGGTATAAGGGAGATATAAGCATCTGCCAGAGCTTTAATAAGCCTATAACTATTTTCTTCAAGGTGTAAGTCTCTTCCTTCCCTTTTGCCTTCTTCTCTTTATTATAGCTCTTCCACTTTTTGTAGCCATACGGGCTAAAAAGCCGCTTTTCCTTTTACGCTTAAGGTTAGAAATACGTGTTATATTCCTTTGGGTAGCCATAATCCTTTACCTCCAAAAAAATAAAAGGGGCAAAGCCCCCATATATTACTTCACAAAGAGAAGTATTATAGCTATCAAAAGGGCATAAAGGGCAAGGGTTTCTATAAAGGCAAGTCCTATAAACATTATAGTCTGCAGCCTTCCACCCACGGTGGGGTTCCTTGCCACGCCCTCTTGAGTGCCCCTGATTGCATGGCCCATACCAACACCTGTTCCCAGTGCGGCAAGGCCTATGGCAAGACCTGCACCAAGGAACATAAGCCCTTGTTTGAGAGTTTCTCCATTTCCGGCTTCCGCCGCCATTGCCAAGGCAGGCGCAAGAGCGGTCACCAAAGCTATGAGCTTGCTTTTCATAGTCCAACCTCCTTTAGTTTTATTTTAATGTTCTTCATGAGCTACGGCACCAGCAAGATAAACCACGGAAAGTATCATAAAGATATAAGACTGTATAAAAACCGCAAGAAACTTGATAGCTATTATAAAAATCAAAAATATGGGAGAAACAGCCATGGTAAAGGGGTTTTGCACCACAAGCCCCACCAAAACCACCAAAAGTAGAGAGCCACCCTTCATGTTGGCAAAAAGCCTGAGGGTCAAAGTTATAGGCCTTGCAAGGTGGGATATGATCTCTATAAGGAAGAAAACAGGGGCAAGGTAAGGGTTTGGTCCCATAAAGTGCTTGAGATATCCCACACCATGCAATCTAAAGCCTTCTATGTTGTATAGGAGAAAAACCACAAGAGCTAAAGCCAGGTTTGTATTTACGTTGGCGGTTGGAGCAGAAAGCCCCGGCACCATACCAAGCAGGTTGGAGAAAAAGACAAAAAGTCCTATGCTTGCTATCAAAGGCACATACCTTAGCCCTTCATGCCCTATATTTTCCAAAAGCATATTCCTCACAAACCTTACATATCCTTCCCAAAAGGCTTGAAACTTGGTGGGCTTTAAGGAAGGCTTGCCAGCCAAGGCAACAAGACCAAGGGAAATGCCCATAGCCACTATTCCAAGGTATACATGATCCAAGCTTAGCATGGTAAAAAAATTATAACATAAGAAAGCTTTTATACACTGGGTTTATACTTTTACCCTATGCAAAAAAGGATAGTTCGGTGTTGGTGCGTAAATAACTTATGGTATATTAGTTAAGCATGAATAAAGAATGCCACAAAAGAGATCTGTGGATATCCCAAGAAGCCATCTCCCTATGGTTCTCCAATAAACCAACATAGCCATAGAAACCATGCTTATAGTTTAAACTGGATAACAGAAGAGCAAAAGGCTTTATAAAATCTCTTTTTGACATCCTAAAATTAGACCTTCCAATCCCAGACCACACCACCATATCTCGCAGAGGGAGAAAGCTAAATATACAGCGTAATTGTGTGAGTAGTAGGCTGGATGAGATGCGTAGAGTGGAGTTATTGATTTGGTGTAAGGTGTTGAGTATTATGGATATGTTATATGTGGCTGAGAGTTATGCGTGTTAAAGGTGTGTGGAGTAGTAAGATATTGTGGGTGGAGTTTGTGTTGAATATCTTTTTATGCACCAAAGCCGTACTCTCGGTGAAGAGGGTATAATTTTTCTAAGGAGGTGAATTATGGAGGAACTTGTAAAAGCTTTTAAAGCATGCAACTACCTTGCGGTAGGCATGATATACCTTAGGGATAATCCTCTTTTGAAGGAACCCTTAAGAAAGGAACATATAAAAAGGCGCCTTTTGGGGCATTGGGGAGCAAGTCCCAACATAAGCCTTACCTACCTTCTAACAAGCTTTACTTTAAAAAGCTTCTCCCTTGATGCCATCCTTGTGGTAGGACCAGGGCATGGTGCGCCGGGCTACATAGCCCCCCTTTACTTAGAGGGTACTTTATCTAAATACTACCCTCAGTTTTCTCAGGATGAAGGGGGAATGGCAAGGCTTTTTAAGGCTTTTTCCTTTCCCGGTGGGCTCGGTAGTCATTGCACTCCTGAATTGCCCGGGTCTATACAAGAGGGAGGAGAGCTTGGCTATACCCTTTCTCATGCCTTTGGTGCAGTTTTTGACCATCCCAATTTGGTGGCGGTGGCGATCGTAGGCGACGGAGAAGCAGAAACAGGACCTTTGGCTACCGCTTGGCACTCCAATAAGTTTTTAAACCCCAAAAGGGATGGCTTTGTTTTACCTGTGCTTTCTTTGAATGGCTATAAGATAAACAACCCCACCCTTTTATCAAGGATACCAAAAGAGGAACTCATATCTCTGCTTAAGGGCTATGGATATGAAACTTTTTGGGTGGAAGGCACAGACATAGAAGAAGTAATAGAGAAATTGAAGGAGGCTATGAAAACATCCTTTGAAAGGTTTTTGGAGTTAAAAGGTCGGGCAGAAAGGACCATACTTCCCGCCATAGTTCTAAAGACACCAAAGGGATGGACTGCACCCAAGGAGTTCAAAGGTAAATACATAGAGGGCTATTGGAGGTCCCATCAAGTGCCTATTACCCAAGTCCATGAAGACCCCGATGCCCTAAAGCTTTTGGAGGAGTGGCTTCTTGGTTATAACCCTAAGGGTCTCTTTGATGAGGAAGGAAGGCCAAAAATAGATATTTCTAAAATCTTTCCAGAGGAAGGCAGAAGGCTCGGAGATACCCCTTACGCCAACGGAGGGCTTATTAGAAGACCTTTGAATCTCCCAGACCCAGCACACTTTTCCCAAAATCCCTTTGAAACAAGCAGCAACACTTTGCCCTTGGGCTACTACCTAAGAGATGCTATAAGGAAGAATCCCGAAAACTTTAGAGTTTTTGGTCCCGATGAGACCGCCTCCAACAGGTTACATCCCACCTTTGAATTTAAAAAGGCTTGGATGGCACAGACCCTTGAGGTAGATGGGGATGAAGGGCACCTTGACCCCTTTGGTAGGGTTATGGAGATGCTTTCCGAACATACGGTAGAGGGTTGGCTTGAGGGATACCTTTTAACGGGAAGGCATGGGTTTTTAAATACCTACGAGGGCTTTGCCCCCATAATAGCCTCCATGGTAAACCAGTTTGGGAAGTGGGTGGATATCAGCCAAGATGTACCCTTTAGAGCGCCCATAAGCTCCCTTAACCTCCTTTTGTCCTCTGTAGTTTGGAGGCAAGACCATAACGGCTTTACTCACCAAGATCCGGGCTTTATAAACAGCATAGTGGATAAGTGGCCCAACGTGGTAAGGCTTTACTTCCCATGCGACGCCAACACCCTTTTGGCAACAGCCCACATCTGCCTACAGTCTACAAACCGCATAAACATAATAGTAGCCGATAAACAGGTGCATCCCCAGTATTTGGACTACGAAAGGGCTTTACAGCATGCCATAAAGGGCATTGGGATCTTTGAATTTGCCAGCACACACCTTGATAAAGAGCCCCATGTGGTCATAGCCAGCTGTGGAGACATACCCACTAAGGAAGCCATAGGGGCATCCCTCATACTCTCGGAGTTTTTCCCAGAGCTTGCCATAAGGTTTGTAAATGTGTTAAACCTCTTTAGACTAACGCCAGATACGGAACATCCCGATGGACTGCCCGACAGAGACTTTGATAGCTACTTTACCACCGACTCGCCCGTCATCTTTAACTTTCACGGATATCCATGGCTTATACACAGGCTTACCTATAGAAGAAAAAACCATAAAAACCTCCACGTAAGGGGCTATAGGGAGAACAGAAAGATAGGCATAGATGCAACCCATCTCCAGCCCTTTTTAAAGGGAAGGGGCGGTATAACCACACCCCTCCAGCTTGCCATAATAAACCAAACAGACCGTTTTAGCATAGCCATAGATGTTATACAGAGAGTTCCCCAGCTTCAGTCAAAGGGAGGAAAGGTAGTTGATGTGTTAAAAAATCTGCAGATAAAAGCCCTAAGGTATGCCTACGAGGAAGGCATAGACCATCCGGAGTTTTCCGATGAGAACTTTCTTATCCCTAAACTACGGAAGTAGCTCCCTAAAGCTTGGCTTTTTTGAGGAAGAAGAGCCCCTTTTTAGGGAAAGCCATAAGGCTTTTAGCTTGGAAGACTTTAAAGAAATACTTGTAAGTCTTAGGTCTAAGTTAAAGGAAGAGCCCCATTTTGTTGCCCATCGTGTAGTCCATGGGATGGATTACAAGGGACCTATGGAGATAAACAAGGACACTTTGCCCTTACTGGAAGGGCTGGCAAGTTTAAACCCCCTACACAACTCCATAGCCCTATATTGCATAAAGGTTAGCCTTGAACTATTCCCCAAAAGCAAACACTACGCCCTTTTTGACACAGACTTTCACAAAACCTTGCCTCTCCATGCACAGCTGTACGCCCTTAACTGGGACATATACAATAAGGGAATAAAAAGGTATGGATTCCATGGCATATCTTACTCCTACTTGCTGGAAAGGTCCAAAGAGATCTTGAAAAAGGAAAACCCAAACTTAATTCTTATGCACCTTGGCTCGGGATGTAGCCTGTGTGCAGTAAAGGAGGGTATTTCCATAGATACCTCCATGGGCTTTAGCCCCCTTGAGGGATTACCCATGGCTACAAGACCCGGCGACTTAGACCCGGGAGTCCTTTTACACCTTTTAAAGGAATCCTACAATCCAGAAGACTTGGAAAAGCTCTTATATTACAACTCGGGCATAAAGGGTCTTTGGGGAAAAGGAGGCTTTGAAGAGGTGGTAAAAGCCAAGGATAAGGATCAAAGGGCAAAGGTTGTTTTTGACCTTTTCCTCCACAGGCTTTTGAAGTATGTGGGTGCCTATTGGTTTCTCTTGGGAGATTTTGTGGATGCCCTTGTCTTTTCTGGTGGTATAGGAGAAAACAGCCCTCAGGTAAGGTATTCTTTATGTGAAAAACTAAAGCCCTTTGGTGTAAAAATAGACCCAAGGAAAAACCAAAAAGGTGAGGCAGTTTTAAGTGCAGAGGACAGTAAAGTAAAGGTGCTTTTGATAAAAACCGACGAAGAGCTTCACATGGTGCAAATTCTCAAGAAAGTAATAGGACCTCCAACATCTTTTTAAAGTCTATGCCAGCTTTTTGGCATGCCATAGGGAAGAGGCTAAGCTCCGTCATGCCCGGTATAGTATTTACTTCAAGAAGGTAGGGCATGCCCTCTTTTGAAACTCTAAAATCTACCCTTGAAAAGTCCTTTAGCTCAAGATATTGGTGGGCTTTTAAGGCTATAGCTTGAAGCTTTTCGTTTAGGTCTTTATCCTCGGAGAAAATATACTCTGTCATACCCTTTGTGTATTTGCTTTCAAAGTCGTATATGCCCTTCTTTGGCTTTATCTCTATAGGCGGTAGGGCTTGATCCTTTAGTATGCCCACGGTAAAATCCCTACCCTCTATAAACTCTTCCACCATAACCTTTTTAGACACCTTAAAGCCTTCTTCTAATGCCACCTTTAACTCCTTCTCTTCTTGGACCACAAAAAGCCCAACGCTTGACCCTTGGTCGGCGGGTTTTACCACCGCAGGAAAGCTATCCCACTTTATTTCCTCAATTGTCCTAAGACATACCCAGTTGGGAACTTTTATGCCATGGAAGGATAATATTTTTTTTGTTATATCTTTATCCATGGCTATGGCACTACCCAAGACCCCAGCGCCCACGTAAGGAATACCCAAAAGGTCCAAAAGTCCCTGAACTCTACCATCCTCTCCATAAGTGCCATGAAGGGCTATAAAAACCTTGTGGGGTTTTATCTGACTTAATCTTTGGCAAAGGTCCTCCTCCAAATCCATAGCTATGGCATCATAGCCCATTTCTTGCAAAGCCTTTAAAACCGCCTGACCGCTTTTTAAAGAGATTTCCCTTTCCTTAGACCTTCCACCCATAAGCACTACTACTTTCAACTATCCTTACCTCCTCTTCTAAGCTAATACCAAACCTTTCAAAAACCCTAAGCTTTGCTTCACTTATTATTTTAAGGGCGTCTTGAAAGCTCCCTTTACCAAGATTAACCAAAAAGTTGGCATGTTTTTCCGAGAAGGCAACATCCCCTATCCTATGGCCCCTCATACCCACCTCTTCCAAAAGCTTGCCCGCATAGTAGCCCTTAGGATTTTTAAAGGTAGAGCCACATGTGGGCAGGTTTATAGGCTGTTTGGCAGCTCTTTTTTCTTTTATTTCCCTGTATTCCTCCCTTACATGGTGGCTTGCCCTTTGAAGCTCAAAAAGGGCACCAACCACTACACCAAGCTCAGGAAAGGGAGAAGACCTATAGGAAAAGCTAAGCTCTTGACTTTTTGCCCTTTGAAGCCTTCCCTCCCAATCTAAGAAAAACACTTCTTTTAGGTTTTGGCTTGTCTCGTAGCCAAAGGCTCCTGCGTTCATGGCAACGGCACCACCCACCGTGGCAGGAAAGCCCACAAGCTTATAAAAACCTTCCAAAGATTCCTCCACAGAAAGGGACACGAGCCTTAAAAGGCTCACACCAGCCTCTGCATATATCAAAAACCTGTCCTCTTTAAATCTTTTTACCTCAAAGCCTTGGAAGCCCTTCATACAAAGCACTAAACCCTCAAAATCTCCAAAGATGGTGTTAGAACCTTTTCCCAAAACAAAGACAGGTATAGATTTCTCCAAGGCAAAAAATAAAACCCCCCTTAACTCTTCCAAGCTCTTAGGCTGGCAAAAGTACTTGGCACTTCCCCCTATCCTTATAGTGGTATAGGG
>JBKBRK010000024.1:0-16854 GCA_046292245.1 Aquificaceae bacterium | reverse complement strand
GCAAACCTAAGCTGCTCCTCCATAGCCACAGGCTTCACAAGCTCCACCTCTATCTCCACATTGTCCCCAGGCATCACCATCTCCTGCCCCTCAGGCAACTTCACCACAGTGCCCGTCACATCCGCAGTCCTAAAGTAAAACTGTGGCCTGTAGTTCACAAAGAAAGGTGTATGCCTACCACCCTCCTCCTTGCTTAACACATATACTTGTGCCCTAAACCTCCTGTAAGCCTTGACACTCCCAGGCTTCGCCAATACCTGCCCACGCTCCACATCATCCTTCCCTACACCCCTCAATAATACCCCTACATTATCACCAGGCAACGCCTCATCCAATACCTTCCTAAACATCTCTATAGATGTTGCCACTGTCTTCAATGGCTCCTCCCTTAAACCTACTATCTCCACCTCCTCCCCAGGCTTTAACACACCCCTTTCCACCCTTCCAGTCACCACAGTACCACGCCCAGATATGGTAAAGACGTCCTCTATGGGCATCAAGAAAGGTTTATCCGCTTCCCTCTGAGGTGTCGGTATGTAAGTGTCAAGAGCCTCCATAAGCTCCACTATCGCCTTGCACCACTTGTCCGGCTTGCCCGCTTCAAGCTCCTGCAATGCCCCCAAAGCAGACCCCCTTATAACAGGTACATCATCCCCAGGAAATTCATACTTGCTTAAAAGCTCCCTTACCTCAAGCTCCACAAGGTCTAAAAGCTCTGGATCATCTACCATGTCGCACTTGTTCATAAAAACCACTATGTAAGGCACATTCACCTGCCTTGCCAAAAGAACGTGCTCCCTTGTCTGAGGCATAGGACCATCAGCGGCAGATACCACCAAAATAGCCCCATCCATCTGGGCTGCCCCTGTTATCATGTTCTTTATGTAGTCAGCGTGTCCAGGACAATCCACGTGGGCATAGTGTCTTTTCGGAGTTTCATACTCTACGTGGGTTATGTTTATGGTTATGCCCCTTTCTTTTTCTTCTGGAGCCTTGTCTATTTCTTCATATCTCATGCACTTTGCCTTTCCACCGGGCATAACGCCTGCGCCGAGCACACAGGTGATGGCAGATGTTAGGGTAGACTTTCCGTGGTCTACGTGCCCTATGGTGCCCACATTAACATGCTCCTTCTCTCTTACAAACTTCTCCTTTGCCATATCTTGCCTCCTTATCTTGCTGTTGCTATCCGTTCCCCTACTATCTGCTCTGCTATGCTTTGGGGAACTTCATCGTAATGAGAAAATTTCATTATAAAGGTTCCTCTTCCCTGTGTCAAGCTCCTGAGGGTTGTGGCATAGCCAAACATCTCCGCAAGGGGTACATAAGCCCTTATGGCAGTTATCAAGCCCTTGTTTTCCATGCCCATTATCTTTCCACGCCTTGAGTTTAGGTCTCCTATAACATCTCCCACGTATTCTTCGGGTGTTTCTACTTCTACTTCCATTATGGGCTCAAGGAGTACCAAACCCGCCTTTTTGGCAGCCTCTTTAAAAGCCATAGAGCCTGCGATCTTAAAAGCCATTTCCGAGGAATCTACCTCGTGGTAAGAACCATCAAAGAGCTTTACTTTAACATCCACCACTGGATAGCCAGCCAGTACACCGTTCTGCAAAGCTTCTTTAACACCTTCTTCCACGGCGGGTATAAACTCTTTGGGTATAACTCCGCCCACTATGGCATTTTCAAATACAAAACCCTGACCCCTTTCAAGGGGCTCTATCTCTATGACGGCATGACCGTACTGACCTCTACCGCCTGTTTGACGTATAAATTTGCCCTCTGCGACCGCTTTTCCTTTTATGGTTTCCTTGTAAGCTACCTGGGGTTTTCCTACGTTCACCTCTATGCCATATTCGCGTTTCATACGGTCTACGATGATCTCAAGATGCAATTCTCCCATTCCATGTATAAGGGTCTGTCCTGTCTCTGGGTCAGTGCTTGCCTTAAAGGTGGGGTCTTCCTTCATAAACTTGTTCAAAACTTGAGATAGCTTCTCTTGGTCTTTTTTGGTCTTTGGTTCTATTGCCATAGAGATAACAGGCTCTGGGAACTCCAACTTTTCAAGGAGTATGGGGTGTTTTTCGTCGCATAGAGTGTCTCCAGTGGTGGCATCCATACCAACGGCTGCCACTATTTCACCGGCGGAAGCCTCTTGTACGTCTTCCCTTGAGTTGGCATGCATAAGAAGTAGTCTACCTATCCTTTCCTTCTTGTCCTTTGTGGCGTTATACACATAAGAGCCTGCATTTACTTTCCCAGAGAATACCCTAAAATAGGTTAGTTGGCCTGCGTAAGGGTCGCTCATGACCTTAAAGGCATAGGCACAGAAGGGTTCTTCATCAAAGGGTTTTCTCTCTTCCTCCTGGTTTGTTTTTGGGTTGATGCCACGTACAGGAGGCACATCCAAGGGTGAAGGTAGATAATCCAAAACCGCATCAAGGAGTGGTTGGACGCCCTTGTTTTTAAAAGCGGAACCACAAAGGACAGGAACAAGCTCTTTATTTATGGTAGCCCTTCTTAGAACTCTTTTTAGGTCCTCTTTTGAAATCTCCTCACCCTCCAAATATTTCATCATAAGCTCGTCATCCTTTTCCACTATTACCTCTACCATCTTTGCCCGCCACTCTTGGGCTTTATCTACATACTCGGCCGGTATATCCACTATCTCATATTTGGCTCCCAGAGTTTCCTCAAGCCATATGATGGCTTTCATCTCCATAAGGTCTACCACACCCTTGAAGTTATCCTCCGCTCCTATGGGTATCTGTATTGCCACGGGCTTTATACTGAGCTTTCTTTCTATTTCGTTGAAAACTCTATAAAAATCTGCTCCCAGACGGTCAAGCTTGTTTATAAAGGCTATCCTTGGCACTCCAAACCTGTCTGCCCATCTCCAGTTTGCCTCCGACTGAGGCTGGACACCTTCAACCGCTGAAAAGATAAAGATAATACCGTCCAAAACCTTCATAGAACGTACCACTTCTACTGAAAAATCCACGTGTCCTGGGGTGTCTATTATGTTTATCTGGTGGTCTTTCCAGTAAGAAGCGGTGGTTGCGGCGGTTATGGTGATGCCCCTTTCCCTTTCTTGGGGCATCCAGTCCATGGTGGCTGCGCCCTCGTGCACTTCACCTATCTTGTAAGTTTTACCAGTGTAGTAGAGGATTCTTTCTGTTGTGGTTGTCTTTCCAGCGTCTATGTGTGCCACTATTCCTATGTTTCTAAGTCTTTCTATAGGTACAAGCCTTGGCATAGTTTCCTCCTTACCATCTAAAGTGGGCAAAAACCTTGTTGGCTTCTGCCATCCTGTGAGTGTCTTCCTTCTTCTTTATAGCACCGCCCTTTTCCTGCAGTGCATCAAGAAGTTCAGCCTTTAACCTTTCCACCATGGTGTAGCTTCCTCTATGTTTTGATCTTTCCCTTGCGGCATCCACAAGCCATTTTAGGGCAAGGCTTATTTGTCTTCTGGGCGGGACTTCCACAGGAACTTGGTATGTGGCGCCGCCTACCCTTCTTGGGCGCACTTCAAACTCGGGCTTTAGCTTTTCTACCACCTTGTGTAAAAGCTCTACAGGGTGCATATTCACTTCCTTCGCTGCTGATTCAAGAGCTGTATACACTATCCACTCCGCAAGGGACTTCTTACCACTTTCCATAATCTTGTTTATAAGCTTATGCACTATAACATCGCCATACTTTGGGTCTGGAGATATTTCTCTTGGTGCAACTGACCCTTTCCTTGGCATTACTTCTTACCTCCCTTTGCAGGTGCTTGCTGCCCAGCTTTTGGCCTCTTGGCTCCGTATTTGGATCTTGATTGCCTTCTGTTGGCAACGCCAGCGGTATCCAAGGTTCCTCTTATCACTTTATACCTAACACCGGGAAGGTCCTTGACCCTTCCGCCCCTTACCAAAACCAAGGAGTGCTCCTGAAGGTTATGGCCCTCACCGGGTATAAAGGCGGTGACTTCTATACCATTGGAAAGTCTTACCCTTGCCACCTTTCTTAAAGCAGAGTTTGGCTTCTTTGGAGTTACAGTATAAACCCTAACACAGACTCCTCTCTTTTGGGGGTTGGCTTGCAAGGCAGGTGCCTTACTCTTCTTCTTCTTACTTTCTCTACCATACTTTATAAGCTGGTTTATGGTAGGCATCCTTAAACCTCCTAAGCTGTAAATTATAGCACATCTTTTGGCGTTTTTACCTTTTCTTCCTCCCACACCTCCAACTGTGCATACTCACCTATACCGGTGCCAGCAGGTATGAGGTTTCCTATGATTACATTTTCTTTTATTCCCCTTAGGTCGTCCACTTTACCTTCGCAGGCGGCGTCGGTGAGCACCTTGGTGGTCTCTTGGAAGGAAGCCGAGGAAATCCAACTGCGCGAGCTAAGGGCTGCTTTTGATATTCCTACTAGTATAGGTTCTGCCTTTGGTATTTTACCGCCTTCTCCCCTTATCCTTTCTATTTCCTTTTGAAGTTCTTCTATTTCCACCTCTTCGTTTACCAAGAATCTGCTATCTCCGGGGTCAACTATGCGCCTACGCCTTAGCATCTGTCTTATGATGATCTCAAAGTGTTTGTCGTTGATATCTACACCTTGTAAGCGATAGACCATCTGAACCTCTTTGAGGAGGAACTTTTGGAGTTCATCCATGCCCTTTATTCTAAGGATCTCTTCGGGCACTGGAGTGCCATCGGTTAGAGGGTCTCCTGCCCTTACAGAGTCTCCATTCTTTACAAGAAGGTGTTTGCCCTTTGGTACAAAGTACTCCTTCTGAAGCCCTGTTTCTTTGTTATAGACCACAACCCTATAGCCCTTACCCTTGATTCTGACTTGTCCCTCCATATCCGCCTTCGTGGCTTCCGTTATGCTGGTTCCCTTTTGTATATATTGGCCGTGGCTTACCAGTATGTATTCATCCTTCTTTATGTCATACTTTCTTGTTTCTCCCCTTTTGGGGTTAAAGAGGATAACCTCGTCCGCATCTTCAAAGATCCTTACAATGCCGTCTATCTCCGTTAGTATGGCTGGGTTTTTGGGCCTTCTTGCCTCAAAGAGTTCTTCTACCCTTGGCAGACCGCCCACTATGTCCCTTACCTTTGCCATCTCCTTGGGTATGCGGGCGAGGACATCTCCGGGCTGTACTTCATAGTCCTTCACCACATAATACTTGTGCTGTATTTGGGCACCCTCCGATTCACTACAAGTGGGACAAACCATCCATTCAAAGCTTACCTTATGGGAGGGTATGTTTATTATAGAATTGACAGGTAGGTCATAAGATATCTCTCCACCATCTTGAGTATGTACCACTATCTTGGGAGTGTGTAGCATGGCGTCCTTGGGTCTTGTGAAGGAAACGATGGTAGAGGTTTTACCCGTGAGTGGGTCTCTTTCTTCTTTTACTGTAATATCAAGGGCTATGTCCTTGAACTCTACTTTTCCTGTTTCTTCTGCTATTATAAAGGTGTTGAAGGGATCCCACTCCGCCAGGAGGGTGTTTTCCTTTACTTCCTTGCCCTCTTCTACAAGGATGCTGGCACCATAGGGCACCGCATGCCTTTCTATCATCCTTCCCTCTTTATCTGATATACCTATGGCTCCATCCTTTGATATGTTTATCAGCTTGCCTTCTATGTTCTTTATAAGCTTTACGTTGTAGTACTTAACAACGCCCGCCGTTTCGTTTAGCAGTTCTCCCTTAACCCTTTCTGCTACCGCAGCACCCCCTATGTGGAAGGTCCTCATGGTAAGCTGTGTTCCGGGCTCTCCTATGGACTGGGCTGCTATTATACCAATAGCCTCACCCATATCCACAGGCTTCCTCTGAGAAAGATCCCATCCATAGCACATGGCACATATGCCATATTTGGACTCGCAGGTAAGGGGAGACCTCACCATCACTTTCTCTATTCCTGCATGCACTATTCTGTCTGCCAACTTTTCATCCACTATCTTATTCCTCTGAGCTATTACCTCACCCGTATAAGGATCCTTTATATCTTCGGCTAAAGTCCTTCCTATAATCCTATCCCTTAAAGATACCTTCTCTTCTCCACCTTCCACTATGGGCTCCATAAGGATACCTTTGTGGGTTCCGCAATCTTCTTCCACTATGATAAGGTCTTGGGCTACATCCACAAGCCTTCTGGTTAGATAACCGGCAAAGGCAGTCTTGAGTGCTGTATCTGCAAGACCCTTTCTTGCTCCATAGGTGGATATGAAGTATTCAAGCACGGAAAGGCCTTCGCGGAAGTTGGATACAATGGGAGTTTCTATAAACTCTCCTGTATGCTTTGCCATAAGACCTCTCATGGCGGCAAGCTGTCTTATCTGGTCTCTATTTCCACGGGCGCCGGAGTTTGCCATCATATAAATAGGATTAAAGTTCCCCGTATAAACCTTTTCTCTATGTTTTATCTTGCTTGCCTCTATCTCGTTAAACATACTCCTGGAGACCTTGTCGGTTATCTCAGACCATAGGTCTATGATCCTGTTGTATCTTTCTTTGGCGGTGATTATACCCTTTCTGTGAAGGTCTGCAATGTCGTCTGTCTGTTCAAAGGCTTTTTGAATTATATCCCTCTTTGCCTTTGGAATTTGAAGGTCTTCTATACCAATGGACACGGCAGCCTTTGTGGCTATGTTGAAGCCCAGCTCCTTTATTTGGTCAAGAAGGTCTGCAGTTTTCTCCAATCCATACCTGTGGTATATATCAGCTATCAGCTTAGAAACCTTCTTTTTATCCATGGGCTCATTTACAAAGGGATAGCCTTCTGGTAGTATGCTGTTAAAGAGTACTCTTCCGGGAGTAGTTTCTATAACTTTTCCATCTTCAAGCCTTAGTTTAATGCGGGCATGTATATCAACCCTTTTGTTTTCAAGGGCTAAAAGAACCTCTTCCCTATTAAAGAAAAGCTTGCCCTCTCCTTGTGCACCGGGCACTTCCTGGGTCATGTAATAGACACCCAGTATCATATCTTGGGAGGGCATAGTGATGGGCTTTCCGTTTGCTGGAGATAGGATGTTTTGAGTGGATAACATTAATATATAGGCTTCAAGCTGGGCGGTTATGCCAAGGGGTACATGCACCGCCATCTGGTCTCCGTCAAAGTCAGCGTTGAAGGGTGGACACACCAAGGGATGTAGCTGTATAGCCTTACCATCCACCAATACGGGTTCAAAGGCTTGTATGGACATTCTATGAAGGGTTGGGGCACGGTTTAAAAGTACTGGATGTTGCTTTACTACCTCTTCCAAGCACTCCCAAACCTCTGGAGTCTTCTGTTCTACCAATTTCTTTGCATTCTTTATGGAGGTGGCGTATCCCTTCTCCTCAAGCCTTCTATATACAAAGGGCTTGAAAAGTTCAAGAGCCATTATCCTTGGAAGGCCGCATTGGTGCATCTTAAGCTCGGGACCAACCACTATAACACTACGACCTGAATAATCAACCCTTTTACCAAGAAGGTTCTGCCTAAACCTTCCCTGCTTACCTCGTAGATAGTCCGATAGGGATTTGAGTGCCCTTCCGTTTTGAGTGATCACCCTCCCACGCTTTCCGTTGTCTATGAGGGCAGAGACCACCTCTTGAAGCATTCTCTTTTCGTTCCTTATTATTATTTCGGGAGCATCCAACTCTATAAGCCTTTTAAGCCTGTTGTTTCTGTTTATTATTCTCCTGTAAAGGTCGTTAAGGTCTGAGGTGGCAAAACGACCACCATCAAGGGCTACCAAGGGCCTTAGCTCTGGTGGAAGTACAGGGAGCACTTCCAATATCATCCACTCTGGCCTGTTTCCACTCTTTATGAAATCCTCCACCAGTTTTAGAACCCTTAAAACCTTCTTTACCTTTGTTTCAGATATCTCCTTAAGGACTGCACTTCTAATATCGGTTTTTATCTTTTCAAAGACGGGTAGATCCTTTTTCCTTTGGCGCAGTCTTTCGTAATAACTTTGTATAGCTTCCCTTCCTGTTTGGAGACCTTCAAGGGCTTCTTGGGATACGCTACCATCTTCTATATTCAGATAGAGATCACCGCATATTATCTTATGCAGGACTTCGTTAAGGCTCATACCTTCGGGTACTTTTATTTCCACCCCATAGAGGTTAAAGTCTTCAGCCAAAACCCTTACCATACGCTCATAAAGTTTCTTGTATTGGTGGTAGAGTTCTTCCGAAAGGTCTTCATAACCAAAGCTGTAAGGTTTTATCTCCTTTCTTAGCTTTTTGGCGTAGGCTTCTAGGTCTAAGGAAGCAAGAACCTTTTTGATGATTTCTGCTCCCATGCCCCCTTCGTACCTGTGCTCAAGGCTCACTGCAAACTCTGAATTGTAGGTTTCTTCATCCACCACGTGGAGTTTAACAAACTTAGTACTGCCAAGCTCGTCCTTCAAAGGAATCGTGTCTTCTTGTTGGGCAAAGGACCTTTCCTCCTCTTCATCCATAGGGTATTCTATAACCAAATAGGATTCAAAGTATATAACCCTTTCTACTTCTCTTACAGGAAGTCCTATTAAGGTGGCTATTTTGGATGGGGTGCTCTTTAAAAACCATATGTGGGCTACGGGCGCTGCCAGCTCTATATGTCCAAACCTTTTACGCCTCACATAGGACTTGGTTACTTCCACACCACAACGGTCGCATATGGTGCCTTCGAAGCGCTTACCCCTATACTTTCCACACAAGCATTCATAGTCCTTTATGGGTCCAAAGATCTTTGCACAGAAAAGGCCATCCTTCTCCGGTTTATGGGTTCTGTAGTTTATGGTTTCTGGCTTTTTTACCTCCCCATAACTCCAACTTCTTATCTCCTCTGGGGAGGCAAGCATAAGCTTTATTCTTTCAAAGGGTAAAAGACCCTTTTTCATGTTTTATCCTCCTCTATTTCTACCTGATCGCAAGGCATGTTTGCCCCATTTTCACACCTTACATCAAGGCCAAGGGCTTTCAACTCCCTTACAAGGACTCTAAAGGATTCGGGTATGCCCGCTTGATAGATGTATTTACCCTTAACTATGGATTCATAAACTCTGGTCCTACCCTCTATGTCGTCGGACTTCACCGTTAGCATCTCTTGAAGTGTATGGGCTGCGCCGTGTGCCTCCAGCGCCCAAACCTCCATCTCTCCCAACCTTTGACCGCCAAACTGTGCCCTACCGCCCAAGGGCTGTTGGGTAACCAAGGAGTAAGGACCTGTGCTCCTTGCGTGTATTTTGTCATCCACCATGTGTATAAGCTTTAGCATGTGCATGTATCCTACAGTTACTCTCATGTCAAAGGGCTCTCCAGTCCTGCCGTCGTATAGAAGTGTCTTTCCATCTTCTGGAAGTCCCGCCTTTTTAAGAAGTTCCTTTATGTGTTCTTCGCTGGCACCTTCAAAGGCGGCCGTAGCCATGGGTATTCCCCTTTTAGCATACAGACTTATCAATTCTTTAAAGTCTTCTTCCTCAAGGCTTAGGAGGAACTCCTCTATATACCTTTGATTTTCTCCCTTTACATCTCCCACGGCGTATATATCCCTTAGGAACTCCACTATCTCTCCTTTTTCCACCCCCCTTTGGAGGAGTTCACCAAGCCTTTTACCCAACTCTTTGGAAGCCCATCCCAAGTGGGTTTCCAGTATTTGGCCTACGTTCATACGGGATGGAACACCAAGGGGGTTTAGCACAATATCTACGGGAGTGCCATCTTCCAGGAAGGGCATATCTTCCACGGGAAGTACAACCGATATAACGCCCTTATTTCCGTGCCTACCAGCCATCTTGTCCCCAACCTTTATCTTCCTCTTCTGGGCTATATAGACCTTCACCAAGGCATTAACACCGGGCGGTAGATCACTCCTTTTGCCAATGGACTCCATCCTCTCTTGGTAAAGCTTACTGATCATATCCACTTGGGATTTTGTCCTATCCTTTATCTCGTTTATCTTCTGACAAAGCCCTTCCTCTTCAAAGAAGTTTTCCGGTTTGGTGATTATGTAGTTTAAAAGGTCCTCAAAGAGCTTTTCATCTATGATGGTGCCCTTCTTGTAGACCTTCTTCTTAACTTGCACTTCCTTATCTATCTGCCTGCCAAGTACAAGGCTCTTTACCACTCTGTTCCTACCATCCACTATAAGCCTTTTTTTCCTTTCAAGCTCCCTTTCAAGTTCTTCTCTTTCTGTCCTTTCTATATGCTCCGCCAAGTAATTCCTTCTTTCTCCCGTTTTTCTTACAAAAACCTTAACATCCACCACCACGCCCTCTACACCGGGCGGGCATCTCAAAGAGGAGTCCTTTACATCCTTTGACTTTTCACCAAAGATCGCCTGAAGGAGCTTTTCCTCGGGAGTGAGTTGGGCTTCTCCCTTTGGAGTTACCTTTCCTACCAGTATGTCTCCGGGCTTTACGTATGTACCAATCTTAACAATGCCAAACTCGTCAAGGTGAGAAAGGAACCTTTCGGGAATACCGGGTATCTGACGGGTTATCTCTTCGTTGCCTATCTTTGTCTCCCTGGCTTCAACCTCAAGCTCCTCTATGTGTATAGAGGTATATACATCTTCCTTTACTAACCTTTCCGATATGACGATGGCATCCTCAAAGTTGTAGCCTCTCCATGGCATAAAGGCTACCAGTACGTCCTTTCCAAGGGCGAGCTCTCCTCTGTAAGTAGATTGACCATCTGCCAAAAGCTCACCCTTTTTTATGCTTTGCCCCTTTACCACAAGAGGCCTTTGGTTTATGCAGGTGTTTTGGTTGGTCCTTTCAAACTTTTTAAGCTCGTAAACATCTATTCCAATGTCTGTGGGGTCTGCTAAGTTTATCTCCTCTGGGTTAACTCTGATTATTATCCTCTTGGAGTCCACCTCTTCCACAACTCCTCCTCTTCTTGCCAGTACAACAGAACCACTGTCAAAGGCAACCTTCCTTTCCATACCCGTGCCTACAAGGGGGGAGGAGGTAAAGATAAGGGGGGCTGCCTGCCTTTGCATGTTGGAACCCATAAGGGCTCTGTTGGCATCGTCGTGCTCAAGGAAGGGTATCAAGGAAGCAGATACAGATATCACCTGCCTTGGAGAAACATCCATGTATTGCACTTGGTCTGCTTTAACTATCTGTATGTCGTTTTTATACCTTGCATACACCCTATCGCTAAGTATATTACCCTCTTCGTCGGTGGGGGTATATTGGGCTATCACATAGTTTTCTTCTTCATAGGCAGCCAAGTATTCCACCTTATTGGTAACCTTACCCTTTTCCACCTTTCTGTAAGGGCTCACTATAAAGCCATACTCGTTGGTTTGGGCATAAACAGTAAGGGATGTGACAAGCCCTATGTTTTGACCCTCTGGAGTTTCTATGGGGCATATCCTCCCATAGTGGGAAGGATGTACGTCTCTTATTTCAAACTTGGCGCTTTCTCTGGTTAGCCCTCCGGGACCAAGCGCAGAAAGCCTTCTTTTGTGGGTAAGGGCCGATATGGGATTTGTATTGTCAAGGTACTGGGATAGGGTACCACCCTTTAGAAATTCGTAAAGGGCGCTTGTTAAATACCTTGGGTTCAAAAGGTCTTGGGGCTTTAGGTTGGGGTCTTCGGGGTTTGCCACTGTGCATCTGTCCCTAAAGAACTTCTCCATACGGGCTATACCGATGCGGGCTTGGTTTTCCAGAAGCTCACCCACAGACCTTATCCTTCTGTTGCCAAGGTAGGCAATGTCATCCTTTTTATCCCTACCATACCTTAGGTTTATAAGGTACTTGATGGTATTAACAAGGTCAAGGGCGCTTACAAACCTCGCTTCTCCCTCCGTATAGTCCTTTACTTTTACCAGCTCTACCCTCTTAAATACCTCTGAAAGGATGTCCTCGGTTAACAAGGTTTCAGCCTTATGATCCCCCACATCTTCCGCCAAGGCAAGAGGCGGAAATTGAGAGAGTATCTCTTTGTCTGTGGGCTTTAATTCCTTGGGTATTCTATTTACCTTTGCGTTTATTTTAACCCTTCCAACCTTAGAAAGGTCGTATCTGGTTAAATCCTTAAAGTAGAGGTCAAAGTGGGACCTTGCCCTGCTTATAAGGTGTTCAAGCTCCATAACCATGGGCTCCACAGCCCTGAGCTTTTTGTAGATATCCACAAGGGCGATGTCCCTTATGGTGAACTTTGCGGGTATTTTTATGAGACTTTTCTTATCTTGGTCTTTTGGGGTGGCTTCGCTGATAAGGGTTTCTATCATTATCTTCCCATAAGGGCTCTTTATGGCGCTTTCCTTGGGAACCGCCGCTATAAGCTCTACCCTTATTCTGTCGTCCTTTAAAAGTCTTTCAAGCTGTGTAGCATCCTCTATGTACCTCTCTTCAAGGATACCCTCCTCCACGCCCTTCTCCTCTATCCTTGCCCTGTAGCGTAGTATGGCAAAAAGGTAAAAACTTTCTAAGTCCTCTAAGCTGTACTCCTCTCCCGTGTTTCTGTCAAAAACTTTCCCATCTTGGGAGAAAAAGGCTTTTGTATCGGTATAGAAAGGTTTAAGTATATCATAGGCGGTTTCAAGACCAAAGGCCCTTAGGATAAAGGTATTTCCCACCTTTCGCTTGTCTATTCTTGAGGATAGTATATCGGTGGTACTTGAAAGTTCAAATTCTATCCTTGAACCTTTATCGGGTATTATGCTTGCCCTGTAGAGCATTCTTATAACGGTTGTTTCCTTCTGTCTTTCTTCCTTTTCCTCAAAGAAAACACCCGGAGACCTTATAAGCTGATTTACCACAACCCTCTCGCTCCCGTTTATAATAAAGGAGCCTGTCCTTGTCATCATAGGGACTTCGCCAAAATATACCTTTTTGGGCTCTCCTACCTTCTCTCCCTTTTTGGTCTTTGTCCTTAGTCTTACCATAACCCTCAAAGGAGCTGAATAGGTAAAGCCCTTTATCCTACATTCTTCTTCTGTGTACTTTTCCCTATGGACCAACAAGGTACCACACTTGGGGCATTGCACACCATAGCCACCCAAAAAGCTTGAGTCCATATAGGCTTTATAACCACATCTATTACACTCCCAGTCCCCTATCTCGTAGCCCAAGTACTCCAAAAGGATCTTCTCGTCGGGGTCCTTGAAGGGGAAAGAGGTAGAAAGCACATACTCAAGACCTTTCCTTTCCCTTTCCTCTGGTCTTGTGTTAAACTGAACAAAGGCTTCAAAGGAATCCTTTGGGAGAAAGAGTAAATGGGGTGGGTTTACAAGCTCTTCCCTTCTACCAAAAAACTTTCTTGGCAAGGGGATGTTATTTTTTCTCATGCCTTTAACCCTCTTTTGGTTTGGATAAACTTATAAGTATATACCATCTTTGGCTTTATGTCAAGCCATAAAAACAAAATACCCCCTGTGTAAAAACAGGGGGCGTTCCCTTCCAAAAGTTTTCTCATAGGTTGCTTATTTTATCTCTACTTCTGCACCAGCCTCCTTGAGCTTTGCAGCGATCTTTTCTGCCTCTTCCTTGGGCACTCCTTCTTTGACGGGTTTGGGTGCGCCCTCTACAAGGTCCTTAGCCTCCTTGAGACCAAGTCCTGTGATCTCCCTTACCACCTTTATAACGTTTATCTTGTTGGCTCCTGCGGACTTAAGAATTACGTCAAACTCTGTTTTTTCCTCTACCGCCGGAGCTCCCGCTGCAGGTGCACCTGCCGCTGCCACTGGAGCTGCAGCCACCATAGCTGCCGATACACCAAACTTTTCCTCGAGCTTCTTTACAAGCTCGGCAACCTCTAAAAGGGTCATGTTGCCTATGGCTTCCACTATTTCGTCAATGGTAAGTGTTGCCATCTTTATACCTCCTTGTTAAGATTTTTTCTCTTCTATGGCTTTTAATGTAAGCACAAGCTTTTGAGGTGCAGACTTGAGAGCCATAACAAGGGCATATATAGGACCTTGAATAGCTCCCATAAGCCTGGAGATAAGCACCTCTTTGGGCGGAAGTTCTGCAAGGGCTTGTACTTCCACAGGTTTAAGAAACCTACCCTGCATATAGGCACCCTTTATTTTGGAAAGGGGCTTATCCTTGTCTATCTCCTTTGAAAAGTCAAAGATAACCTTTGCCACTTTAACAGGATCCCCATAGGCAAAGACAAAGGCTGTGGGACCGGTGAGCACATCCCTATGATCCCTCATAACCGTATCCATAAAAGCCCTGTAGAAAAGGGTATTTTTGCCAACTGTCATCTCACCGTCCGCTTCCTTTATATCCGCCCTTAGCTTGGTTATAGCCTGCGCATCCACATAGGTAAAGTCAAAGAAGACAACCAGATTTGACCTTTCTATCCTTTCCCTATAAGCTTCTATAACCTTTCCCTTTTGCTCCCAACTTCTTCTCATAACAACCTCCTCTTATGCTACAAGCTCTTGAAGTCTTTTTAGGGTTGTAGATACATCCACCTTTACAGAAGGGCTCATAGTAAGACTTAGGGCGATGTTTCTCACATACTGTCCTTTGGCGCCCGGTGGTTTTGCCTTTACAACGGCGTCTATGGCGGTATGTATGTTTTGGATTAGCTTTTGACTATCAAAGGATATTTTTCCTACAGGCATGTGGATGTTTCCCGTTTTATCAACCCTGAATTCCACTCTACCCTTTTTGGCTTCTTCGATTGCCTGTTTTATGTTGGTGGTTACCGTTCCCGTTTTGGGGTTGGGCATTAGCCCTTTTGGACCAAGGATCTTACCAAGCTTTGCCACCTTTGGCATAATTTCGGGCGTAGCTATCACCACGTCGTAATCTATCCATTCTTCCTTGGCTATCCTGTTTATCAGGTCTTCACCACCCACATAATCTGCGCCGGCCTCCTTTGCTATCCTTTGGTATTCTCCCTCCGCCAGCACCAAAACTTTTAATTCCCTACCAAGACCATTGGGAAGAACCACAGACCCTCTTACCATCTGGTCTGCATACTTTGGGTCTACCCCAAGCCTCATGGCAAGCTCCACCGTCTGGTCAAACTTGGGACCAAACTCTTGGTGAATCTTTTTTAGGACCTCTACAGCCTCTTCCACACTGTAAAGGCTATTCTTATCATAAAGCTCTAAACACTTTCTATACCTTTTGCCTCTTTCCATGGCTTTACTCCTTCCATCCTTCTACTTCTATACCCATACTTTTGGCAGTGCCTACGATCTGCCTTATGGCAGCTTTTAAATCCTTTGTGTTCATATCCTTCAATTTAATCTTGGCTATCTCTTCCACCTGTTGCAAAGAAACCTTACCAACCTTTTGCCTTTTGGGGTCGGCAGCTCCAGCTTTTGCATTGGCAGCCTTCTTTAAAAGGTAAGAAACGGGGGGAGTTTTTAAGATAAAGCTAAAACTTCTGTCTTGGTAGATGGTTATAACAACGGGGAGGATTGTCCCAGGTTCAAAGTCTTTGCTGGCTGCGTTAAACTGCTTTACAAACTCCATTATATTTACACCATGCTGACCAAGGGCAGGACCCACTGGTGGGGCTGGTGTAGCCTGTTGAGCGGGCAACATTAGCTCAACCTTGGCACTTACCTTCTTCATCTTATGCCTCCTTTATAACTTCTCCACTTGAGAATAGTCTAACTCTACCGGTGTTAGCCTTCCAAAGATGCTAACAAGCACGACAACCTTTTCCTTTTCTGGATGAACCTCTTCTACGGTGCCTGTAAAGTTCATGAAAGGACCTTCTATAACCCTTACCTGGTCGCCCTTTTCAAAGAGAATCCTTACAGGCTTTACTCCCTTCTTAACAAAGGCTATTATCCTCTCCACTTCCTTATCGTCCAATGGAGCAACCCTTCCACCTACCAAAACGGGCTTATACACGTGGGGTGTTTTTTCTATGGCACGCATCAGAGCATCGTTCATTACAGCCCTTATAAGCAGATAGCCCGGAAACATCTTAGATTCCAATATTATCTTTGCCTCCGTTTTGTTCTCTTTGCAGGTTATCTTTTGGCCAGGTTTGGAAATAGGTGGTGCCTCTACGCACAGGTCGCCTTCCACACTTTCTATAACTTTTACCTCTCCGTTTTCTATTCTAAAGGTGGTGACACCCTTTTTACCCAGTACGCTTATATCCCTGTTATTACCCCGTAAAGAAAGGCGGTACTTTTCCTTACCCATGGTTCTTATCACCACCTTCTCTTCAGCAGGCACTACCACATCCTCCACTTGATGTAGCAACCCCTCTAATTCCAAAACCTTCAAAAGGTTTTCCCTTGCGGTAGCTTCTTTGCCTGCCTCAACCTGCAAAGCATACCACTTAAACTCTTCCATTTTAGCCCCTCAAGGAAAGTAAAAAATGCACAAGCCTTGTAAATATCAAGTCAAACATCCACAAACTTATACCAAAAAACAAAGAAAATATTATAACACTAATTGTGGCCTTTATGACAAGATCCTTACTAGGCCAGGAAACTTTATTTAGCTCTTTTTTTGTGCTCCTTAGAAACTCTCTAAGCCTTTCCATCGCCATCTTCCTGCGGGGCGCGGAGGACTCGAACCCCCAACCGCGGGATTTGGAGTCCCGCGCTCTGCCAATTGAGCTAGCGCCCCTATTTAACCTCCCTATGTAAAGTATGCTTTTTACACCATTTGCAGTATTTTCTGATCTCCATCCTCTGGGGATGCTTTTGCTTGTTTTTTGTAGTGGAGTAGTTCCTTCTCTTACACTCTGTGCAAGCTAAGACTATAACTTCTCTAACCGCCGCCATCTTTTACACCTCACTCAAGGATTTTGGTGACCACACCAGCACCAACAGTCCTTCCACCTTCCCTTATGGCAAACCTAAGCTGCTCCTCCATAGCCACAGGCTTCACAAGCTCCACCTCTATCTCCACATTGTCCCCAGGCATCAC
>JBKBRK010000023.1:0-17940 GCA_046292245.1 Aquificaceae bacterium | reverse complement strand
GTTTTATAAGTAAAGTCTATCTGTTTGTTTTAGCTTACAATATAGACAGGCTCCTAAAGGTGGCAACTTGAGTTAAATTCCATTGATATAAGCTTGTAGTTGGATAGATGCCAAGAGGGAGAAAGCGATAGAGAACTTATAAAATGTACAGCAAGATTTATCCATGGAATGCTCTTTATTCCTAAGTCTTCTACCTACAACATGGGCACAAATATGTAATAGGAAGCTATCGCAACGGACATAAAAAAGCTAATGGTTATAAGATGCTTTATAAAGAAGGGATTATAGCCCTTTGGGTTAAAAAGGGAGGCCAAAAGGTAAAAAAGCTACCTAATAGGAAGAAAAGAAGGAGGGGATCTTTTAGCCTTCTGGTGTTCAACAGGATTATGAATAAATAGGATATACAGAAGAGGAGGCTAAGGTAGGGCTCAATGCTTCTACACACAAAGAAATAGACCATGGAAAGTAGGCCTTAGTGCATAAATTTTCAAAAGGGCTACAATCAATAACTTAAACGAGGTAGATTTTTCCAGCTTATAAGCTTGCCAATTGGCTTATAAGATAGGAATATCAAGGGTTTCCCCGAAGTTCCTTTAACGGATTTATTCACCAATGCCCCCCTTGGGAAAATTTTCAAAATAATTTGGCAGTTCATGAAGTATCCCTACAAGGTATTTCTTACTAAGGTGCTTTAGCTTAAACTTTATACTCATGTATCTTATGGAAAACTACAAAAGGCTTTGTGTTAGTTTTGTAAAAGGGAAAGGAGTATATCTATACGACGATAAGGGCAAAGAGTACCTTGATATGCTTGCGGGCATAGCGGTCAATAGCCTTGGCTATGCAGACCCAGACCTTGTTGATGCTATATGCTATCAAGCAAAAGAACTTATTCACATATCCAACCTTTTTGAAAACCCTTGGCAGGAAGCATTGGCAAAGGAACTGGTGGATAGCTTCTGGACCTCGGGAAAGGCCTTTTTTTGTAATAGCGGTGCAGAGGCAAACGAAGCCTGTATAAAGCTTGCAAGGAGATATTTTTACGAAAAGGGGGAGAAGAGATATAGGATTATCACCTTTTATAACTCCTTTCATGGAAGGACTTTTGGTAGCATGTCCGCCACAGCCCAAGAGAAAATACAAAAGGGCTTTGAACCTTTGCTTGAGGGCTTTGATTATGCAGAGCTAAACAACATAGACTTTGTTTTAAAGGTTTTGAAAAAGGATACAGCAGGTATACTCCTTGAAGTTATACAGGGCGAGGGGGGCATCAGGGAGGCAAAAGAGGAGTTTTTAAAAGATCTTGAAGAACTTTGTAAGAAAGAGGGCTTGCTTCTTATGATAGATGAGGTTCAAACGGGGATAGGCAGGACTGGAAAGTTCTATGCATACCAGCATTATCCTATAAAGCCAGATATTATAACCCTTGCAAAGGGGCTTGGCGGTGGCGTTCCCATAGGCGCTCTTTTGGCAAGGGATGAAGTGGCAAAAGCCTTTGGACCGGGGTCTCATGGCTCAACCTTTGGTGGTAATCCCTTGGCATGTAGAAGTGCCTTGGTGGTTGTTCAAAAGGTAAAGGGGCTTTTAAGTCATGTGGAAAGGGTTGGTGCCTATTTTAAGAAAAGACTTCAAGAGCTTGGAGTTGGAGAGGTAAGGGGCAAGGGTTTAATGCTTGGCCTTGAGCTGGATAAACCTTGCCAAGAGATAGTATTAAAGGCTTTGGAAAAGGGTCTTGTGATAAACTGCACCTCCGAAAGGGTTTTAAGGTTCGTACCACCCTTGATAATAGAGGAGGAGCACGTGGATAGGGCTATAGAGCTACTTAAGGAGACCCTTTTTTAGGATATTGGGGTATATTAACATATCCAGAAAAAGTAATTCTTCGCCCTGTTTGTAGATGGGCGATCTTTTATGCATATATTGAGAATTCTGTCTTTTGATTGGAAGTAGGGACAGTTTGCTCTTTCTGTTGTTTAGACAATAACTCCAAACGTGCTTTCTGAGCCTGCATAGCCGCCTTTACGGCAACTGCTCTATCTTGAGGGGATGGATCCGCTGGAGCCAATGCCGCCCTTTGCACTTGCATCATCTTTTTAATCGTCTCTTCGGGAGTAGGAGCTTCCGATACGTCTATTGCAACCTCCCCCCCTACGATGTACATCCTGTTGTCGGGACCGCGAGCGTATGTATATTGCATAGGTCCGGCGTATTGTCCACCCACAATCTTATGAGCCATCTCATGAGCGATAACTTTCTGCTCTATACTTTTGAGCTTCTGGATTTCTTGTTGTATTTTTAAATTTTCTATCGTGTCATTAGCCTTTTTGTCTGCTTTGATGGTAGATTGGTCTTGCGTCAAGCCATTCGGATTATTAGGGCGATTAGGTAGATAGTCTTCAATATTGCCCCGCATATAAGAGCCAATTCTCATGTAAGAGCCAACATTCATAGAAAGACCTTTATATGTATAAATATAAGCCGAATGGGGAAATGTATGCCTAAAAATTGCTCGCTGTGTATTCCAAAATATTGGCTATTTCCGTACACCCCGGCGTTGGTGCATAAATTTTCAAAAGGGCTACAATCAATAACTTAAACGAGGTAGATTTTTCCAGCTTATAAGCTTGCCAATTGACTTATAAGATAGGAATATCAAGGGTTTCCCCGAAGTTCCTTTAACGGATTTATTCACCAATGCCGTACACCCCTATAAGGGCTATTATTTCAAGGCTATTTTTCAAGAAGTCTAAGGTTTATATAGGCCCTTTCTACACTATTTTTATCAAAACCTCCACTAAGAAAATCTCTTATCACAAGCCCCAGATAGTTTTCCTTTGATAAATCTAAAATTTTTATATCCTGGGAAATTCTTTGAAGCAGGTAAAGGTCGTGCCAAGCCAAGTCCCACAAAGGAGATATATAACCCCTCCCTCTGCCAAACCTTTCTATCTTTATGTACTTTTTTGGTTTTTTAAATACTCTATACAAAGGGAATAGCTTTCCACTTCTGATATATATAGCCCCTTGTATGTTTTGATATCTTCAAAGTCCTTTAAATTAATAGCCGGTGGCTTTTCCAAAAATACTGGTACGCCTCTCTCTAAAAACTCCTTAGCTATTTTAGGATGGTATTGGGGGTCTACAGCAACCACAACTCCGCGCAATTCCTCTTTTACATCTCCAAAATGGCAGTAAAAGGAATAAGGTTTTATTTCCTTAGAGGGGTCTATATCACAAATTACGAATTTTTCTCCCATTTTTTCAAGCTTCCAAAAGTACTTGTTGCCCATGTCTCCAAAAGCAACCAAAAGTATGTGTATGAGTTAAGATTATACTTATTTACATGCCGAAGTAAAAAATTGTATGCAGGGGCAATCGCCCTCTTTGATAATTTAAATTACAGGGGAGATCTCCATGTGCCCCTAAGGGAGATTTAAAATAATCGGGCAGCTTGTGAACCAATCTTACAAGGGAAATTCTTACTTGGCGTATCAATTCTTAATTATAACCTTTAAATCTCCATAGGGCTTTTCTTGGTATAGGTCTATCATCTCTTCTTGGTAGAGCACCATAAGAGCCATAAGGTAGGGCACCAAGCTTTTTCCCGCTATAAGTTGATAAAAGGAAAAGACCATACCTTTTTTTTTGAAAAGATTCTTTAGTTCGTCCAAGGCATCCTCAAACTTGGATATGTGTATGGGGAACTTCCTTTCTCTTCTTCTTCTTTGGGACTCCCTTTTTGCCAAAGTTTTTTTCTTCAAAAGTTTTTTTACCTTCTCAATCCTTTCTGTTAATTCTTCCACTATCTCTTCCTGCTGGCTTTCAAACTGTTCCACTATCTCCTTCAAGGTGATCTTCTTCCTTTCCCTTTTTTGTTTTGGCTCTGGAAAGAGCACCTCTGCTTGTTTTTTCAGTAAAAAGGAAGCTGCCAAAAGGGCTCTTGCGGGCACTCTAAGGTCAAGAAGCTCAAGCCTTCTTATTTCCTCAATATAAGCCTTTGCAAGAGTAGATATATCCACGTCCCAAGGGTCAAGGTTGCCCTCCTCTACAAGCCTGTAGGCAAGGGCAAAGGGATGATCTTCTTCAAACTTCCACATGTTTTTTCCAAAAGATAGCCATACTTATAAGGCTATAAAGGGTATCCTTTAACTCCTTGCGATGTACTACCATATCCACCATACCCTTTTCAAGGAGAAACTCCGAGGTTTGAAAACCTTCTGGAAGCTGCTGCTTTATGGTTTGTTCTATTACCCTTGGACCTGCAAAGCCTATTAGAGCCTTCGGCTCCGCTATTATTATGTCACCCAGAAAAGCAAAGCTGGCGGATACACCACCCATAGTGGGGTTTGTAAGAACTGTTATATAGGGCAGGCCCTTTTTCTGTAAAAAGCCAACCCCTATGGAAGTTTTTGCCATCTGCATAAGGGAAAGGATGCCCTCCTGCATGCGGGCACCCCCCGAGGTAATAACCGCCACCAAGGGAAGATCCTTTTGACTTGCATATTTACAAGCTCTGTAGAACCTTCCACCCACTACAGAGCCCATGCTGCCACCTATAAAGTTAAAGTCCATCACTCCAAGGACTATCTGTTTATCTACCAACCTTCCCTCTGCCACAAGCATAGCCTCCGATAGTTCGGTGGCTTCTTGAGCTTGCTTTAGTCTATCTTTATAACTCTTTGAATCTTTGAAGTTAAGGGGGTCTGCGGGCTTTATGTTTTCAAAGAGGATCTTATAATCCTCCAAAAGCTGTTCTATCCTTTCTCTTGCAGGAACGTTAAAATGGTGCTGGCATTTGGGGCATACCTGCAAGTTTGCCTTTAATTCGGGTATGTATAGGAGAGATTTACAGTTATCGCACTTTGTCCAAAGGACTTCCTTTTTTTCTCTCTTCCAAAATCTATCTAATAAGCCCATGAAACTCTTCCAAGATCTATTATAAACTATGGACAAGATAACCATCTGTGGCTTGTCTTCTCCGTATTATTTACCGATCGCTTCCGTTGATAATTTAAACCGCAGGGACTAATTAGCATAAGCCACCCAAGATCTACTCACTTTATAATAATCCTTTAAAAGCTTTTTAATGCTGGTAGTGGTTGGAGGACTTTGACTTGTGTGCTTGTGTATGCATATGCTTATGCTATTGGATATAGCTTTTATAGGAGGTTTGTTTGATGATACCTAATTTCTCACATAGTTTATGCCAACAGGTCTGCGAGGGAGATCATAGGAGAAAGACTAAAGGGAAAGGAATGTAAAGGTCTTTTCTCTATATGCAAAAGCTGCCCCTTTGAGTATGTGAGGGAAGAGGAGGATGGCGTGCAGGTTTATGACACTACCTTAAAAAACTCAAAGCATGTGTGCTGGAGTATGTCTCCTTTGTATGATGGGGGTAAGTTTGTGGGTGTGGTTGAAGTTTTTAAAGATGTTTTAGCAATGTAGTCCGTTGCATAATAGAGGCAGAAAGACAAAGGACCTACAAGGAAACCATACTTAACTCCATAGTGGAAGCTATTTTGGTTTTGGACACACAGGGCAATGTGGTGGAACATAACCAAGTGGCAAGCGCCATGCTATGTAGGGAAGAAGGAGAAATTTTAGTTGGGAAAAATATAAGGGAGCTTATAAACCTATCTTTGGAAGAGCTTCCACCGGAGGGCGAAAGGAGCGACATATACGTGGAAACCCCATGCGGTAGGCAAAGAGCTTCCCTTTTGATATCTCCTATGGCTTCTGGCTTTGGCTATGTGGTTTCCTTGTATGTGATAAAGGATATAGGGCTCTGCCAAATTGGAGAAGAGGATACCATACTAACAAAAAGCCCAGCCTTTCAGAGGATCCTTGATACGGTAAAAACTGTGGCGGAGTACGACGTAAACATACTGTTGGAGGGAGAAACGGGCACTGGCAAAAGCCTTCTTGCCAAATACATCCACTACCTTTCTCCAAGGAGAGATAAGCCCCTTGTTAGGATAAACTGTAGCGCCATACCAGAGACCTTGTTGGAAGCCGAGCTTTTTGGTTATGTAAAGGGCGCCTTCACAAATGCCATAAAGGATAAACCCGGAAAGGTGGAGCTTGCTGAGGGAGGAACCCTTCTTTTGGATGAGATGGGAGATATGTCCTTGTCCTTACAGGCAAAGATACTACACCTTGTGCAGGAAAAGGAGTTTGAAAGGCTTGGAGATACAAGAACAAGGAAAGCAAACATAAGGATAATAGCCTCTACCAACAAGAATTTAAAAGAGCTTATAAAACAAGGGCAGTTTAGAGAAGACCTCTATTACCGGCTAAGTGTAGTAAAGATACACCTTCCACCTTTGAGGGATAGGAAAGAGGATATTCCCATGTTGGTAAGCCACTTTATTGAAAAATACTCAAGGAAGTACTCAAGGAGAATAAAGGGGATCACCTCCGAGGCTGTAAAGCTTCTTCTTTCCCATGACTTTCCGGGCAATGTGAGGGAGCTTGAAAACCTAATAGAACATGCGGTTATAACCTGCAAAGGAAGCCTTATAAAACCTGAGGATATTCCCTTGGAAAAGGAAAGTAAGCCCTTGGAGGAGATGGAAAGGATAAGAAAAGTCCTTGAAGAGGTCCGAGGAAACAAAAGCTTGGCGGCAAAGATACTGGGTATACATAGAACCACACTATGGAGAAAGCTTAGAGAGTTTGGTATAGGTTAAAATACATTTTTATGAAGATAGTGGCAAAAAGTGTAAGCATTGAGGTGGTGGGTGAAATACAAAGGTGCCATGATGGTGAAAATGCCAAGTTTTATTGCCTGCCTGTTAAGATACACTTTGACAATGGACAGGTGGTAGATTACATGCTGAGGGCTCACAGCGAGCCAAAGACTTTAAAGGATTTCTTGGAAAACAAAAAGGGGCTAAAGGACAAGATGGAAAAGTCCTTTGGACTTTCGGAAGAGGGCAAGGTGTTATACATAGGCTACTTAAAGGAACAGCTCTCTAACCCTTGATATGTCCTTTTCTATCTGTTTTATAAGCTCCTGAGAGTTTTTGAACTTTCTCTCTTCTCTGAGGAACTTCAAAAACTCCACCTTTATCCTTTTACCTCTTAGGTTCCCCTCAAAGTTTAGAAGATGCACCTCCAACACCTTTTTATGCCCATCAAAGGTAGGCCTTATGCCGTAGTTGGCAACTCCTAAAAAGTTATCTTCCACCCTTACCGCATAAACCCCTTCCTTTAGACACAGATTTTCTGTAGCCTCAAGGTTTGCAGTGGGAAATCCCAAAGTAAAGCCCCTACCATCACCCTTTATAACTCGCCTTTTTATGAAATAGTTTCTACCAAGATAAAGGCTTGCCTCTTCAAGCCTGCCCATATGTAAAAGCCTTCTTATAAGGGTACTGCTAACCACGTGCCCATTGATCCTAAAAGCTTGTGCCTCCTCCACCTCAAAGCCAAGCTCTTTACCCAACTCCTTTGCCAATTCTATCTCACCCTCCCTTCTGTAGCCAAACCTCCAATCGTAGCCCACCACCAAGTACCTACACCTTAGTCTCTCGTAGAGGACCTCTTTTAAAAAATCCTCCGCCCTAAGAGTGGCAAACCTTTTATCAAACCTTATAAACACCACGCTATCTATTCCCTCTTCCTTTATAAGCTCTGTCCTTTCATAAAGGTCTGTTAGCTCACAAGGTGCCTGTAAGGGGCTTAATACCTTTATAGGATGGGGATAAAAGGAAAGCACCAAGCTCTTTAAGCCCTTTTGTTGGCTTATTTGCCTTATCCTTTTGAGAAGAAGCCTATGGCCTAAATGTACTCCATCAAAGTTCCCTACCGTGATAACGGTGGCTTCTTTTTCATCCTCTATACAGTCCACGCCCTTTGGGCATTCACTATGGCTTGTCTTCAAAAAAACTACTTTTTCCATAGCTTCTTTATCCTTTCCCAAAAGCTTAACTCTTGTGTGATCTCCACCTTTTCCTCCACCACAAACCTATCCATGTAATCATCCAAGAGGATAAACCGGTCGCATACTTTGCGAAGATGGTAAGAGCTGGTGCGCTTAAAAGAAACATTTTCAACCCTTTTGCCAAGCCTTTGCACCTCTTCGACTGTGTAAGAAAAATCACTGTCCCCGCTTACCAACACCGCAATGTCAAACACGTTCATGTAAGCCATACTTAGCATATCCGTGGCAAGCATTATATCCACTTCCTTCTCCACATACTCACCCGAGGGCAACCTTCTAAGCTTTGCCAATTTCACCTTTATACCCTGTAGAGACAGCTCTTCAAGGAACCTTCTTTGCTTTATATAGCTTTCCCATTCAGGAGAGTTCTTTTTTAGGTCCTTCTCTTGGGGCACAGCCCCATAAAAGTATGCCCTTATAAGCCTTCTATCTTCCCTTAGAAACTCCAAAAGCCTTTGGTAATCTATCCGAATGTTTAAATACCTTATAGCATGAAAAAGGTTTGACCCGTCTATAAAGATCACTATTCTCTCATGGTTCATAGAGAAAACCGCATAAAGCAGGCTAATCCATCTATTTTCCTTTTATTCTCCGGCAAATGAATGGTCTTTATACTTGCCCTCTCCTCAAGGGCAAACTCAATAACTTCATCCACTATATCGGGCACTTCATATACCTTTTCCTTTGTGGGGCAGTTGGGAGTTATCATAGGTAAGTGGGACTCCTCGCATATATACCCCTTTTTATGGAAGTCCTCGGGCACCAATAAAAGCCTTACATTACCTGCATAAAGCTGTTCTAAAACTTTTGAAGTTCCATTTACAGCCAGTCCTTTACCCTGAAGCTCCTCAAGCTCCTTTATAAGCTCTTCTTCTTCCTCTCTGTTTTTCTGGTTCAAAAGGTCAAAGACCTTTTCCCTTAGCTCTCCTTCGTTTATATAAGAGGGATTTGCCTCTATGTATCCCACGAGCCTTTCTCTTAGATAAGTATGAAGATGGTTTTCTATTTCTTTTATATCTTCTCTATCGGAGCCTATAACAAGCTTGTCAAACTTGTGTTCTTTAAAGGCTTCCATTAGGGCATCGTTAGTAAGCTTAAAAAGTCTTTGCTTTTCCTCTTGTATTCTCATATGAAACCTGTACTCACCAAAGGAATGTTGTACCATATTGGGACCACCAAACCTTGCTGGCATGGAAAACTTCATGGTGCCCTCTGCACCCTTTAGCATGCTTCCACCAGAATGGAATTTATGTGCCCTTGTAGCCACAGGTTCCACAAAATCAAGGACCTCTACAATATCTTCAATACCAATAAGGAAAAACCTTACATGTTTTCTATCTATAAGAAGTAGAGCTATCCTTCCAAGCTCCTCATCCAAAGAAACTATTTCCCTCACAAGGGCATCCCTATCCACCATCAGCCTATCCCTATAAACATAGGGCAGTTTAACCACCTTAAAAACTCCTTCTCCTGAAGAAGAGAATATAGCTATGCCCCTACATCCCTTTAGATTCTCTGGCTCCGATATAAACTCTTCTATCTTTTTGAAATCTTCCTCCGCAGACTCCAAAACCTCCTTTCCAAGACCTCTTTTTTGTAAATATTCCCTTTGGTCTTTTTCAAGGTTTTTAAAATTCCTTAGGTATTTCCTATCGGTCCTCTCTTCTACACCAAGTCTAAGGTATAGATTTGTCATAAGGTACTTGTCCGATTTGAAAGCGATAAGATTCCCTACCTTTTCTTTTAAGCTTTCCATCAAAAACCTCCTTTTAAAAAAACTTCACTCTTTATATTTTACCAAACGCTCTTTGGCAAACCTATTTTTGGCCTTTTCGTCCTCACCCCAAAGCATACCAATAATTTTCCATCTCTTCCTATCTCCAAAGGTAAAGTATATCCTTCCTCCCCTTGGCTTTAACTTAAAAACATTCCTGTAGCCTCTCATACTTTCAAACCTTTCCTCAATACCCTTCATGTTAAGAAGCATTAGCTCCTTTACAAATTCCCCCTTTGCTTCAAAGTCAAGGTCTATAAAGTCCTTCAAAGCCCTATCTTCAAACTCAAGGTTATCAAAGATCGCCTCAAGGACCTCTTGGTATATTTCTTTATTCCTTTCCTTAACTCCCCTTAGCCTTTCCAACTCCATAGAGAGAAGTTCCCTTTCCCTTTTTTCTCTCTCCAAAGCCTCAAAAAGGCTTGTGTATTTTCTGTTTAACTCCGCATTTTCCTTTGAAAGCTCTTCAAGAAGTTCCTGCATCTGCACAAGCTCCTTTGAAAGCCTTTTTCTCTCTTGCCTAAGCCTTGCGAGCTCCTCTTTTCCACCTTTTGGTTCCCTTTCCTGCATTAATTCCAGCATCTGGAAGAGTTCTCTGTTTACTTTTGTTATCCTTTCAAGCCTTTCCATATATTCCTGAAGCCTTTTTTGACTTTCCAAAAGGGCTTGGCTTAACTCTTCCCTCTCTCTTTCCAAGCTTTCCCTTTCCGCCGCCTCTTCCTCTTTTAGTCTTTTGAGTTCCCTTTCTATCTTTTCCTTATCTTTTAATATTCTTTCCGTTAGCTCCCTTGAAAGCTCTATCTGTTCCCTTAGCCTTATCTGTTCTTCTTGATTTCTTAAAATCTCCTCTTCAAGCTTTTTTTTGGCCTCTTCCAACTCCCTTGTCCTTTTTTCCACAGGAGATTCAAAGAGCCATATGAGAGACAAAGTAAGCAAAAGGGATGGCACAAAGTGAGGTATTATATAGGGGTCTTCCCTTACTATGGCAAAGCCCAATATTTGAAAAAGGGATATATAACCTATCCACACTACGGTTTTTCCCTTGTAGCCAAAAAGCCAAGAAAGGTAAAGGGCTGAGTTTATGGAAAAGAGTATTAGCATATCCTGTGGATCCTCTGGAAATATAGACCAGGGAAACCAAAGGAAGCGGTTAGATATGTAGTAGAGTATGAAGTTATAGGATGTTATCAAAAAAAGGAGTTTTAGGGCATCTCTTACCATGGATATAAAATATAGTTCTTTGTGAACCGCACCATCATTTAGTATTTTATGGACAATTGCGTTTGGTAAAATATTATAACCATCAGTACGTGGCAAGGTTGTGGATATTGTGGATAGATCTGGACTACCTTATGTGCTTACTCCCATGGATACTGTAATAGAGGGTGAAAGCTGAGACGAGGTGATGGCGGTATTGAAAGAGGGCTTTGAAGCTCTTAAGAAAGATTGCCCCCGTATTTCCATAACCATGAAGATAGATTACAGAGAGGGCAAATCAGGTAGGCTTCAAAGTAAGGTAAAGTCTGTGGAGGAGAAGATAGGAAGAGAAATAAAAGATGAGAGATGGTTTATATTTAATAGATGATGTATCGCATATTTGTATGGGGTGTAAATTTTAAAACAGCACCGGTGGAGGACAGGGAAAGGCTTGCCTGTAGCAGAGATGATGCCTATTATCTTCTTCCCCCTTTGAGGACCATAAAGGGAATAAAAGAGCTTATCCTTCTTTCTACCTGTAATAGGGTGGAGGTTTATGGTGTTGCGGAAAGCTACGAGGCTATAAATAACTTGGTGCTTGAGCTTATTCAGTTAAAGGAAGCAGATCCCCAAATAAGAAGGAATTCTTTTTTCTTGGAGGGAGAAAAGGCTATAGCCCATGTTTTTAAGGTGGCAAGCGGTTTAGAGTCCATGGTGGTGGGAGAGCCCCAGATAGTAAGCCAGTTTAAAGAAGCTTACCGAATAGCCAAAGAAGTAGGCTGTACTGGAAAGGTATTAAACAGGCTCTATGAAAAAGCCCTAAGAACTGCAAAAAGGGTTAGAACAGAAACCGGCATAAGCAAAAATGCCATATCCGTTAGCTATGTGGCGGTTGAGCTTGCCAAAAGGATCTTTGGAAGCTTGGCTCATATAAAGGTTTTGTTGGTAGGCGCCGGAGAGATGGCAGAGTTATGCGCCAAATACTTAAGAAAGCTTAAGGCTCATCTTTTTATCACCAATAGAACCTATCAGAGGGCTGTGGAACTTGCCAAAGAGTTGGAAGGGCACGTGCTTAGATTTGAAGAATTAAAAGACCATCTTAAGGATTTTGATATAGTGATAGTTTCAACGGGAAACAAAAGTTATGTTATAGATTATGATACGGTAAAGAGGGCTATAAGAAAAAGAGATTACAAGCCACTGTTTTTTATAGACATATCCGTTCCACGGAATATAGACCCAAAGGTGGCGCAGATAGATGAGGTGTTCCTTTATGACATAGATGACCTGCAAGGGGTGGCGGAAAAGAATCTAAGGGAGAGAATTAGGGAAAAGGAAAAGGGAGAGATAATAGTTTGGGATGAGGTGGATAAATTCCTAAAATGGCTTGAACTTTTGAAGGTGGAAGACCTAATACTTAGGATAAAAGAGGAGTGGAAAAAGGAAGAAGAGAAAAGTCCCATGGTTAGAAGGTTGATCCATAGGGCAATAGAAAAGATAAGGAAAGAGCCCTCCTTGGCGGAAAAGTTGGTTAAAATATTCCTGCAGGAGGTGGAAGATGCAAACACAGGGCGAAGGTTATCCCATGTCCATAACGGAGCTGATGGAGCTTGAAAGCGAATACTCCATAAAGGCTTACGTGCTAATAAAGGCTGACCCAAGGGAAATTCCCTCCATAATGCTTGCCTTGTCTACTTTTGAGGGTATAAAAACCGCAGACGTAGTAACGGGACCCTACGACATAATAGTTTTTGCGGAGGTGAAAAACCAAGACGAATTGGGCAGGCTTGTTATAAACAAAATACATTCCTTGGAGGGTGTTAGGGAAGCCCTTACCTGCGTGGTGGTAAGGATATGAGCGATTTCCCCTTGGTGATTGAAGAAGAGAAAAGGATAGTGGTTATATACTCGGAAGCCCCCATAGTCCACAAAGAAGAGGATGATGGGGTTGAGATATACTATTCCAAGGAAGGCGACGTAGTAAAGATAATAATCAACAAAGATGAAAAGCACCATATTATATACTTCTGATAGCTTTTTGGTGGAAGGGGGAAAGCCACTAAGGGGGGAGGTTAGAATCTCTGGCGCCAAAAATGCCTCTCTCCCCATACTTATGGCAAGCATACTCTCCGAGGAAGTTTGCTTACTAAACAATGTCCCAGACCTACTTGATACAAAGACTGCCCTTGAACTTTTAGAAAGCTTGGGTGCTGAGGTTGAATTTCAAAAAGGTGTGGCAAAGATAGACCCTAAGGGTATTAAAAGCTTTTTGGCTCCTGATGATGTGGTAAGGCGTATGAGGGCTTCTGTTTTGGTGATGGGTCCCCTTTTGGCAAGGTTTGGAAGGGCTGTGGTTTCTATGCCCGGGGGTTGTTCCATAGGTGTAAGAAGCATAGACCAGCACCTGAAGGTTTTTGAAAGGGCAGGAGCCCATATGGAAGTAAAACACGGCTATATAAACCTTGAACTAAAGGAGATAAAGCCCGTAGAATACACCTTTGAAGTTATAACGGTCACGGGCACAGAAAATGCATTTTTACTCTTAAGCAAGTGTGAAAAAAGAAGCATCTTAAGGAACATAGCCCTTGAGCCCGAGGTTATAGACCTTGTAGAGGTCCTTAGAAAGATGGGAGTCCAGATAGAGATAGAGGGAAGGACTGCTATAATCAGGGGCAATCCCTACCTTAAGGGCTTTAGCCATAGGGTAATACCCGATAGGATAGAGGCGGGCACCTTTATGGTGGCAGGCTTTTTGACGGGTGGAGATGTGATATTAAAAGATGTAAGGGTGGAACATCTGGGTAGCGTGATAGAAAAGTTAAAAGAAGCAGGGGCTAACATAGAAATATTAGGCTTAAACTCTCTAAGGGTTGTTGGTAAAGGGAATATTATGCCTTTGAGTATATCCACCACTGAGTATCCGGGCTTTCCCACCGACATGCAAGCTCAGTTTATGGTACTTTGCTGTCTTGCAAAGGGTGTCTCAGAGATAAGGGAAAACATCTTTGAAAACCGATTTCAGCACGTGGCGGAGCTTCAAAGGATGGGGGCAGATATACATGTAAAGGATAGATTAGCGATAGTGAAGGGTGTGGAGAGGCTCTATGGGGCTGAGGTCTATTCCACAGACCTTAGGGCCTCTGCCAGCCTTGTTTTGGCTGGACTTGTGGCAGAAGGTAGCACTTTGGTAAGGGATATATACCACTTAGACAGGGGCTACGAAAGGTTGGAGGAAAAACTTAAAAGCATCGGGGCAACCATAGAAAGGCTGCCCCAAAGGAAGCCTTAAGCTATCTCTATCTTCCTTTCCTTTGCCCCTTCTGCCTTGGGTATCCTTATCTCCAACACACCCTCTTTGAACTCTGCCTTTGCCTCTTCCACCTTTACGTCCGCGGGCAAAGGTATCACCCTTTCAAACTTTCCGTATACCCTTTCTACCCTGTGGTAGGTTTCTGTCTTTTCCTCCTTCTCTTCCTTCTTTTCTCCCCTTATGTGAAGGCTCTTGTCCCTTATGGATACCTCTACATTTTCCTTTTTAACGCTGGGAAGCTCTGCCTTTACCACAAGCTCTTGGTCTGTTTCATACACATCCACCGCAGGGGCAAAGGCCTTTTCTACCTCTTCCTTGGGCATAAACTCTTCAAGAAGCCTGTCAAACTCTTTCCTTATGCGCTCAAGCTCCGCAAAAGGGCTCCATACCATAAGTCCTCTTCTCATGGCTTAACCTCCTTAAAGTTTTTCTATAAGATTATTTTAGTCATTTATTGTAAAATGTCAAGGTATAATAGAAGCTGTGTCAAAAATCCCAAGAACAAAGGCTGCTCCAAAAAGGCTTGGGGTGTTATAATAATCCCTATCAAAACAAAAAGGAGAGTGTCATGGACGAACAACTTTATGCAGTTCCCTTTAGCTTGGTAGGTTTCTTCTTTACAAACAAACCCATTGAGGAAAGTATAAGGGGAGACTTAGCACCAGAAGAGGTAGAAAAGCTTCAAGAGATCCTAAGCAAGTTCCTCTTCACGGAAGGTATTCAAGTAGCCCTTTACCCCTCCGTGGTCCCTCCAGAGCAAGCGGAAGAGGCAGTAGAAGAGCTTGAGGATATGATCTTTGGAGAAGAGGAGGAAGAATGACAAGAGCCATAGTCTGTGGTGCCCTTGGAAGGATGGGAAAAAGCATCCTTAGATTATCCCTTGAGTATTCCGATTTTCAAGTGGTTGCTGGCGTGGAAAATCCAAACTGCATAAATTCCATATATTTGGGAGAGGTTTCTGGAATACAAGAATTGAAAGGTGTGCCCTTGACCTCAAGGCTTGAGGAGGTGTTGCCCCTTGGTGATGTGGTGATAGAATTTTCTGGAAACCCTATGGCGGCGGTTTCCCACGCCAAGCTTTCTGCCTTAGCCAATAAGGCTGTAGTGATAGGAACCACGGGTTTCACCCCTGAGGAGATAGAGGAAATAAAATCCTACTCTAATAATGCTCCCATACTTCTTTCTCCCAATATGAGCCTTGGGGTTAATCTCCTCTTTAAGCTTGTGGAAATAGCAAGCAAGGTTTTGAAGGGTAGGGGCTTTGATGTGGAAGTGCTTGAGATTCATCATCGCTTTAAAAAGGATGCCCCAAGCGGCACCGCCTTAAAGCTCGCTGATATCCTATCAAGGGAGTTAAGCATAGAAAGGAAGGTTTACGGTAGAGAAGGCATCTCCCAGAGGTCTGAGGAGATAGGGATAATGGCTCTTAGGGGCGGCGATGTGGTGGGAGAGCACACTGTTTATTTCTTTGGTTTTGGTGAAAGGGTGGAATTAACCCACAGAGCATCTTCAAGGGATATATTTGCAAGGGGTGCCATAGAGGCAAGCCGATGGATAAAAGGAAAGGAGCCGGGTTTTTATTCCATGTTTGACGTGCTTGGGCTATGAGCTTTTATGAGACCATAGACCGCATAACCGCGGATGCAGGCATAAGGGTAAGAGCAAAAAGCCTTCAGGAACTAATATGCAAAAGCATACTGGCTACCTTTAACGAGATAACACCCATAGAAAAAGTGCCCCAAGAGGAAAGCTTTTTTATAGAAGCTACCTCCGAAATCCCCTTCCTTCTCGCAGACCTTATAAACACTGCCCTCTTTTTGCACGAAAGCCAGCTGTTTGTAGCCTCTTCCTGTGAGGTTGTGGAACTCACCTCTAACTACGCCAAGCTAAAACTCGTGGGCTCCAAGTACGACCCGCAAAAGCATGAACCCAACCTAATGATAAAGGCTGCCACCTACCACGGCTTAAAAGTGGAGAGGGAAGGGGATATGTGGATAGGGGAGGTTATCTTTGACATATGAAGAAATACCTTGAACTCACCAAGTTTGAGCATACTATCTTTGCCCTACCCTTTGCTCTTGCAAGCCTTGTTATCCTCTACAAAGATATGCCTTCTTTTTGGAAATTTTTCTGGATGCTTTGTGCCTTTATAAGCGCTCGGACTGCAGGAATGGCTCTTAACCGCCTAATAGACCTACCCATAGACCGGCTGAACCCAAGGACCAAGGATTGGGTACATGCAAAGGGTGAGGTTTCCCAAGAGGAAATAAAAAGGCTTATATTCATCTCATCCCTTATATTTCTTTTTTCTGCCCTTATGATAAACTTCTATGCCTTTCTTTTGGCTCCCCTTGTTCTTTTCTTGCTTTGGTTTTATCCCTACGCAAAGAGGATAACCTACTACCCCCATCTTGTGCTTGGCGTGGTCTACCTGCTTATACCCTTGGCTGTGGATATAGCCTTCAATGAAAGGGTATCCCTTACATCCTTTCTTCTTGGCTTGGCTATGGGCTTTTGGGTGGCGGGCTTTGACATTTTATACGCTTTACAGGACTATGAGTTTGACAAAGCTTATGGTGTAAAGTCCCTTCCTGTAAAGCTTGGTGTAGAAGGTTCCCTCATGATAGCAAGGCTTTTCCATACACTGACCTTTTTCCTTTTATTAAACCTTTTGTTTAAAGTAGATTTCCTTGGTATTCTTTATCTTTTGGGGCTTTTGGCTATAGGCGGCTTTTTGTACTACGAACATTCCTTGATAAAGCCCTACGACCTTTCAAGGATAAACAAGGCCTTCTTTACAGTGAACGGATATATAAGCGTGGTCTTCTTCCTTGTGGTTTTATTAGATAGAATTTTCTAAAGGCTTGCCTCCATTATTTCCTTCGGTATATCAAAGTTAGCTATTACTTCCTTTACATCGTCAAGGTCTTCAAGGGCTTCAATGAGTTTAAAAATCCTTTTGGCGGTTTCCACATCCTTTATCTCCACATAATTGTTAGGCTTATAGGCTATTTCTGCCCTTTCCACTTGCAATCCCGTGGAGCTGAGGGATTCCTTTACTTGGTATAGGTCTTCTGGCTTTGTGTATATGGTGTAGCTTATTTGACCCACTTCTACATCTTCTGCGCCAGCTTCTATGGCCTTCTCATAGAGCTCATCTTCACCTATACTTTCCTTTGGAATTTCAATTATCCCCACCCTCTCAAAGAGAAAGGATACACAACCCGAAGAGCCCAGATTTCCACCGTGCTTAGAAAGGGCATGCCTTATCTCGGAAGTGGTTCTGTTCCTGTTGTCAGTGTAGGTTAGTATCATAAGGGCTACGCCGTTGGGAGCATAGCCTTCGTAGAGTACTTCTTCATAGTTTTCTCCGCCAAGCTCTCCCGTTCCCTTCTTTATGGCCCTCTCTATGGTTTCCGAGGGCATATTGACCTTTCTTGCGTTGTCTATGGCTGTCCTAAGCCTTGGATTTGTGTCTGGGTTTGGACCTCCTTCTCTGACAGCCACCGTTATCTCACGGATGATCTTTGTGAATACCTTACCCCTTTGTGCGTCTATCTTTGCCTTTTTGTGTTTAATTTGTGCCCAATGACTGTGCCCTGCCATGGTAGATATTATAGCATTTTACACGCCAAGTTATTTTAACTCAAGTTGCCACCTTTAGGAGCCTGTCTATATTGTAAGCTAAAACAAACAGATAGACTTTACTTATAA
>JBKBRK010000022.1:0-18271 GCA_046292245.1 Aquificaceae bacterium | reverse complement strand
ATTGGGTTATCAAAGTAGTATTCAAAGAGTTCTATCTTCCTGTCGTGAAAATGCTCCTCATCCACATAGTACCTTATAGATAAATAGGGCACTTTGAAGGAAGTATCAAAATCTGAGTCTTCTGGAGTCTTTAACTCGTACTCTACATCAAGACCGCCCAAAGCAGATTCTAAGGCTACTTTTAACTCCTTTACTTTTTGGCTGTACTTTTCCCAGTCTTTCATGGTTAAATATTTTACGACAGAACCATACAAGATAGGAATCTCTAATCAGAAGATCATAGCTGTTAGGAAGTAATCGGAGATAAGTATCAGCATAGAGGATGTGACCACGCTGTTTGTGGTAGCCCTTCCCACACCCTCCGTTCCACCCTTTGTATAATAGCCAAAATAACAGCTTATTGCAGATATGATAAAGCCAAAAAAGACTGCCTTGTAAAGCCCCCCTATAAAGTCGTAAAGCTCCACAAGGTCTTTCATCTTTTCCCAAAAGAGATATTCATTAACTCCAAAGAGCTTAACCGCTACAAACCAACCGCCAAAGATACCCGAAACATCTGCTATAAGAACCAGCATAGGCACCCCCAAAGTACCCGCAAAGAGCCTTGGAGACACAAGATAACTCCTTGGGTTTATACCCATCACCTCAAGAGCATCTATCTGCTCTGTTATTCTCATGGTACCTATCTGTGCCGTCATGGCGGAGCCTACCCTTGCCACCACCATAAGGGATGCCAACACAGGACCCAACTCCCTTCCCATAGAAAGGGCTACAACCGCCCCTATCAAAAACTCCGCATTGAACCTATGAAAGGTGCTATAAGTTTGCAAAGCAATAACACCACCAGAAAAGATAGAGGTGATAACCACAACGGGTATGGTTTCCGAGGCTAAATAGGCAAGTTGTTTTATAAAGTGCCGTGCCTTTGGCGGTTCTTTAAAAAGGTAAAAAAGCCCCCATAGTGTCAAAAGGGTGGCTTTTCCTATCTCCTCAAAAAGTTTTAACATACTCCATATACCTTTGGAACCTATCCTTTACCTCTTCCATGAAGTCCCCGCCGAGTTTTTCAAGCAAAGCATCTGCAAGTACAATGGCAAGCATTGCCTCGCCAACTACCGAAGCTGCGGCAACCGCTACCACATCACTTCTTTCCTTGCCAGCTTTTACCTCCTCCCTTGTTTGTATATCTACACTTCTCAAAGGCTTTGTCAAAGTAGGTATGGGCTTCATGGCGCATCTTACAAGGATAGGCATGCCGTTGCTTATTCCTCCTTCAATACCACCAAGGTTATTGCTATATCTAAGATATCCCTTCTCTTCCGAGTATCCTATCTCGTCATGAACCTGAGATCCAAACCTTTTTGCACTTTCAAAGCCCAAGCCTATCTCCACCCCTTTTATAGCCTGTATGCTCATCATAGCTTGGGCTATTCTCCCGTCCAATCTTTTGTCCCATTGTATGTGACTTCCAAGCCCCGGTGGCACACCCACAGCAAAGACTTCAAAAACACCTCCCAAGCTTTCTCCCCTCTCTTTTACCTCATCTATAAGTTTTTTGAACTCCTCGTCCTTTGAACTGTCGGGAAACCTAATCTCGGAATGTTCCGCTAATTCATGCCTTTTTATAAGGTCTTCTTCCTCTATCTTGGGCTGTAAGGGTCCTATGCTTACCACATAACTGCCTATTCTTATGCCAAATTCTTCTAAAAATCTCTTGCACACGGCGCCCACCGCCACCCTTGCCGCCGTTTCTCTTGCAGAAGCCCTCTCAAGGATGTTTCTTAGGTCTCTTTGATTGTACTTTATGCCGCCCGCAAGGTCTGCATGGCCCGGCCTTGGCTTTGTAAAGGGTACCACGCTATTGGGAATTTCACCTTCATAAGCCATCTTTTCCTTCCAATTCTCCCAATCTCTGTTCCATACCACCATTGATATGGGACTTCCTATGGTTTTTCCAAAGCGCAAGCCCGATAGGAACTCAACCCTATCCTCTTCTATCTTCATCCTGCCCCCTCTCCCGTAGCCCCTTTGCCTTCTTCCTAACTCCTTGTTTATATACTCTGCCGACAGTCCTAAATTGGCGGGTATTCCTTCAAGAAAACAAAGGAGAGCCTTTCCATGAGACTCCCCTGCGGTAAAAAACCTTATCATCCTTACCTTATGCTTACAGCCTTAACTACCTTCCCCGCCTTTAGGCATTTGGTGCATACGTAGACCCTTTTTACCTTTCCATCCTCAAGGACTATTCTTACCCTTTGTAGGTTTGGCTTAAAGGTTCTTGAGTTTTGCTCCGCAGAAAAGGTCACACTTTTCCCAAACTTGGTGGTCTTTCCGCAAACATAACACCTTGCCATATCAAAAACCTCCTTTAAAAGGTATAAAATTATAACACCTTTATCCTTTTAGGGGTAAATCGTCCCCCTTGATAATCCAAACTGCAGGGCGTATGCAATACGCCCCCAAGGTATTTAAATATACATAAACCCCTACAGGGAATTTAAAATAATTGGGCGTCTCATGAAACATACCTACAGAATATAAGGTTATCACCCAGCGTATGAAAGTATATAATATTTGACTATGGACATTTTAACATTGGTAGGAATTCTCGGAGGCTTTGCTGCCTTACTTATAGGGGCTGTTCTTAAGGGCGCAAACCTACTCTTTTTAATACAGCCCGCGGCTTTTGTTATAGTTGTGCCAACTACTCTTTTTGCTAGTCTTGTCACTATGCCCGCATCCAAATTTTCTCTGATAATAGAGGGCTTAAAGATAGCCTTTGGGGGGAAGGCTGATGAACTGTTGGAAGCCAAGTCTCAACTTGTAGAACTTGCAAACCTTGTAAGAAAAGAAGGTATATTAGCCTTAGAAGCCAAAGCTGAAGAAATAGAAGATCACTTTCTTAAAAGAGCCATAGACCTTATGGTACTTGGGGTAGATGAAAACGTGCTTACAGAAAGCCTTGAGGCAGAGATAGCAAAAAAAGAGGAAGAGTTCGAAATAGCTGTAGAGTATTGGAAAAATTCTGCGGAAAGCGCGCCCACTTTTGGGCTTGTAGGTGCCGTTTTTGGGTTAATGAAAGCCCTCAAAAGTCTTGATAATGCTCAAGAGCTTGCTGCCGGTATATCTGCAGCTTTTGTCGCTACAGTTTATGGTATAACCTTTTCCTACCTTGTTTTTGGACCCCTTTCAAAGAAGATAAAGATAAAATCTAAGGAAGAGATCCTTAGGATGTACATGATCATGGACGCTTGTAGGATGATGGTAAAGGGTGAAAACCCCAGGTTAATAGAAGAAAGGTTAAATTCTTACCTTGAGGTAAAGGGATGAAAAAGAAGAAATGCCCTGAAGAGGTTTCAGAAAAGTGGGCGATACCTTATGCGGACTTTCTTACATTACTTCTTTGCCTTTTCATAGCTCTGTTTGCCATGGCTCAAGCGGGAAAACAGGCAGCAATGGAATATGCACAAGCTTTTGCAAGAGCTTTTGGTATGAGGTTTGTGCCCTTTCAAGAAACCCTACCCAAACAGATACTACAAGAACCTGTATTAAAAAGGGCGGAGCCTACAGAAAGAGGAAGGAAAATCCAAAGGCAGATTCAGGAATTACAGGAAATGTTAAAGAAACTGGGTTTAGAGGGAGAGCTCAAGGTGGCTTATGAAGCCATAGGAATAAGACTCATACTTCAAGAAAGACTTCTCTTTGATTCTGGAAGTGCGGAGGTAAAGCAAGAAATGAAGCTTATCCTTGACAAGGTCTATGATATAATTAAAGAGCTTCCAAATCCTGTGGAGGTTGAAGGCCATACCGATAACATTCCCATATCTACAGAGCGATTTCCTTCCAATTGGGAGCTCTCTTCTGCAAGGGCAAGCTCAATAGTTAGGTATTTTATATCAAAGGGGGTGAACCCAGAAAGATTAAAGGCTTCTGGATATGCGGATACCAGACCTACAGCTTCCAATACTACACCCGAGGGTAGAGCCCAGAATAGAAGGGTGGAGATAGTCATACTTAATATAAGGGGTGCGGAGCTAACCCAATCGAAGCCAGAAGGGACTCAATGATGGTATTGATGTCTTCCTCTGTAAGGTATGGATGTACTGGTATGGAAAAGACTTCCTTTTTAAATCTTTCCGCTCTTGGGGCGGGAAGATGTTCCGCACCTCTTAGTTGGTGCAAAAGGTAGGGATAATAAACTCGGGCATCTATGCCCCTTTCCTTCAGATAGGCTACTATTTGGTCTCTGTTGGGATGCCTTAAGGTATAAAGATGGTACACATGGTGGGCTTCTTCCCTTTCCTCTGGATGTACAAAGCCTCCGTTTAAATACTGCTTGTACTTTTGGGCTATTTCTCTTCTTTTTTTATTGTTTTCTTCCAATTTTTTAAGTTGCACGTATCCTATGCCCGCTTGGAATTCCGTTATCCTTAGATTAAAAGCGGGGTGGTCTCCAAAGTCTATCCATTTTTTTATACTGTTGGCTATCTTGTCGTCGTTGGTGGCTATGGCTCCACCCTCTCCCATGGGTAGGTTTTTAGAGGCATAAAAACTAAAGGCGGATAAATGACCCAAAGATCCAACCCTTTTGCCCTTCCACTCAGCTCCGTGGGCTTGGGCAGCATCCTCAAGCACATAAAAACCGTATCTGTGGGAAAGCCACAGGATTGCATCCATATCTGCAGGCTGTCCGTATAGATGCACGGGCAAAACCACCTTGGGGTTATATTTCTTTACCGCATCTTCCAGTTGGTTTGGGTCCATGGTGTAATAATCATCCACATCCACCACCACGGGAATACCGCCCGCCAAATAGACCGCGTCTATGGTAGCCATAAAACTCATGGCGGGTACCACTACATACTCATCTTCTACTTCAAGAGCCTTTAGAGCTATAAAAAGGGCAACGGTGCCAGAGCAAAGGGTGAAAAGATGCTTGACCCCAATGTAATCGGCAAACTCTTCTTGAAATAGATTAGTCCATTTCCCCCGGGTTATATGCCCGCTGTTTAGGATCTCCAAAACTATCTCCTTTTCCTCTTGTGAAAACCTTGGCTCTATTATTTTAATCATTTAATCTAATATACACTTTCCAATTTTGCAAAGTTGCCACAGATTTATGCGCCATTTTCAAGCCTTTGGAGAAATTTCTAAAGAAGTGTGGATTGTCCTTAAATTGAGATTTTTTGCAGGAATGCATGGAAATACACTCTTACATTTACAGGTAGCATAAACACCCCTGCCTGTAATTTTTATCTATTTTTGCTTCTCACCGCCAGAAAAAGAGTAGAAGGTATGCCCCAAAGGAAGGATGAGATGAGTAAAAAGCTATGGAAGATAAAACCCATCTTTATCCATTCCCTTAGACTTTCTCCGAGTAGTTTAAGGGGCAGACTAAAGGCAAGCTCATAGGTGCCAAAGCCCATAAAGCTGTGTATGGGAAGCACTGAACTAAGCTCTCCCCCCAAAAAGGCCAAAAAGCTTCTGTAAAGGTCTATATACTTTAAGTTAAGAAGCAAAAGCAGTCCAGCAAACTTGGCAAGGTTGGAAAGAGAAGAAAGAAGAAAAAGATAAAGGGATAAGCTAAGGCTTGTCTCTCTTTTTATAAACTCCTTGATCTCCTTCAGCCTACCCCTCTGTGGCAAAAGGTGATGAAGCCAAGGCAGGCTAAAACTAAAAAGGATCAAAAGAAAGAGGGGCAAAAGCATCAAATTTTGCACCATGGCTAAGGTGAGGAAAAGCAAAGAAAAGAGGCTCAGAAGGTCGTAGAGCCTACCAAGGAAAAAACTCCACAAAGAAAAAGACCAAGAAACCCCTATACTTTTAAGATAGTAGAACCAACTTACCTCCCCAGCCCTTGCGGGTAATAGGTTGTTAAACATGATATTGGCGGAGTTTATAAGAAAAAGATTAAAAAAGCTCACCTCCTTAATCAGTAGCTTCCATCTGGCGGACCTAAACACTTGACTAAGGCTGTAAAGGAAAAAGGCAAAGATCAGATTGGAGGTTTTTACTTCCTTTAGGTTTTCTATAAGCTCTTCAAAGGGAACGAAGTAGAAAAGAAAAGAAAGAAAAAGAAAAGCAAGGATTAAAGATAAGAGTTTTTTCAAGCTTCTTCTGGCAAGTCGTGGATAACTATCCTCTTTCCTGCGTACCTTGAAAGGATCTCAATGGCAACCTCCACTCCAGACCCTGCGCAAGAGGTAAAGTGGGAAGAAAGTCCTGCAAGGGTACCTATCACAAAAAGGTTTTCATCCACCCGATAGTTTTCGTGCTTTATCATAACCCTGCCGGGCTTTGGAGATTTGGGATTCTCTACAACCTCCACCTTTAACCCCTTTATATCAAAGCCATGAAAGCTGCTTGCCAATACTACGTACTCTGCATTAAAAACCTTACCAGAGGAACCTTCTACCTCAAAAAGGTTTCCCTTTTTTTCTACGCGTACCACGCCCTCTTGTAGTATATCCACACCTCCCCAGCTTTCTATTTGCTTTCTTATCTTCTCCAAAAGCTCCTTTCCAGCTATACTTTCTATACCCGGCACATTCTTAAGGAAAGCCTTTCTAAGGTCGGAGCCATCTAAGTCAAAGACTAAGTACCTTTTGTCTTCTGCCCATTGCCATCCTCTGCCCCTTGAAGAAGCCAAAGTTAGAGCACAAGAAAGCCCGCTTGCTCCTCCACCTACGATGATTACATGGTACATCATGCCTTATATTATACTATGGAGGAAAGCTATGAGTGAATTGTCTCTTTTTATAGCCTTTACCGCTGGTATTCTGTCCTTTTTATCCCCCTGCGTTTTGCCCATAATACCGGGCTACATCTCCTATATATCGGGTATAGGAGTCCAAGAGATAAAGGAAAAGGGTGGTTTTAGTAAAAATGCCTTTATTGCCTCCCTGTTTTTTGTCGTAGGCTTTTCTGTGGTTTTTACCCTTATGGGTGCCACGGCAACCACCATAGGCGGTTTTTTGAGGGAGTATCAGGATGTTATAGCCAAGGTGGGTGGTGGTTTTGTGGTTTTCTTTGGGCTTCACTTTGCCGGTGTTATGCTAAGACAGAATTTTTTTAGGGAGCTTTTGGGCGTTGGCGCCTTTATACTTGCCCTTTTCTTTTTCGGGGTTATACCTCAAAGGCTTCTTTTTGACTTGTTTGGTATAATCTTGGTGGTTGCCTTTCTTTACTCCTTTGGTCTCCATGAGGTTCTATACAGACAGATGAGGAAGGAAATAAAAGGTGGTGTGTCGGGTATTGGCGCCCTTCTTGTGGGTATGCTTTTTGCCTTTGGTTGGAGCCCGTGCATAGGGCCTGTTTTGGGTTCTATTCTCCTTTATGCCAGTCAGCAGGAAACTGCTTTTCAGGGCGCCAGCCTTCTTTTTGCTTACTCCATGGGGCTTGGCATACCTTTTCTTGTAGCGGGCGGGCTTCTTTCCGCCTTTTTGGGCTTTGTAAAAAGCTTTGGAAGGTTCTTTGGTTTGGTGGAGCTTATGGGCGGGCTTTTGCTTATTCTTCTTGGAATTCTTTTAACTACGGGCAAGTTGGCGGAGATATCCCTTATACTGGGAGGTATATAAGCCTTGAACCTTTTGGTGGTAGATTATGGGATGGGTAATCTAAGAAGTGTTTCAAAAGCCCTTGAAAGGGTAGGCTTTAAGGTTAAGGTTAGCTCGGAGCCGGAGGAAGTAAAAAAGGCTCCTGCCCTTGTTTTGCCTGGCGTGGGGGCTTTCAAAGATGCCATGGGGAACCTAAAAAGGCTTGGCTTGTACAAGGAGATCCTAAGGCACATTGAAAAGGGAAAACCCTATCTGGGTATATGCCTTGGCTTACAGCTTCTTTTTGAAAAGAGCTACGAGTTTGGAAAAACGGAGGGCTTGGGAGTTTTGGAGGGTGAGGTGGTGCTTTTGCCCACCACGGTTAAAGTGCCCCACATAGGCTGGAACCAAATATGGAAAAGGAAGCCTTCTTGGTTGCTTGAGGGTTTAAAAGAGGGTGAATACTTCTACTTTGTCCATTCTTATCATGTGGTGCCCAAAAGGCAAGGGGTTATACTTACTACCACCGATTACGGCATTGACTTTGTCTCTTCCGTAGAATACGAAAACATATTTGCCTTTCAATTTCACCCAGAAAAAAGTCAAAGGGCAGGTCTTAGACTTCTTGAAAACCTTAGAAGGAGGCTTTATGGCTAAGCTTTGTATAGCCCTTGATACAAACTTACCACAGGCTTTGGAGCTTATAAAGGCTTTAAGGGGCTATCCCCTTATCTTCAAGGTGGGCTACAAGCTCTTTATATCCCACCATAGAGCTATAACAGACCGTGTTAAAGAGAACAACTTTGAACTTTTCTTGGATCTAAAGCTTCACGATATTCCCAACACAGTTAAAGAAGGAGTACTTTCCGCAAAGGACCTGGGAGCGGACTATCTTACCATCCATATAAGCTCTGGGGAAGAAGCTCTAAGGCAAGCGGTTGCTTTAAAAGGAAGGGTAAAGCTGTTGGGCGTTAGTCTGCTTACAAGCTTGAGCGAGGAAGACCTAAAATCCATGGGTGTATGCCTTGGTAAAGAGGAATACGTGCTATCCCTTGCCAAAAGGGCTGTGGAGTTGGGCGTGGATGGTGTAGTGTGCTCGGGGCAAGAGGTTAAAAGATTGAAGGAAGGCATAGAAAAGAGCTTTATGGCGGTTGTGCCCGGCATAAGGTTGGAAGGAGATCCTATAGAAGACCAAAAGAGGGTTGTAGATATAGAAAGCGCCTTGCAAAGTGGTGCGGACATATTAGTAATTGGTAGAAGCATACTAAGGGCTCAAAACCCAGTAAAAAAAGTGGAGGGGATCCTTTTAAAGCTTACTTAGCGCTTCTTCCCTTTGAAGGCAGGTAGCACACACACCGCAAGGTGGCTCTGTCCCCATATAACAAGAATAGGTCTTTTCAAAGGGAACACCCAACTCTTTTCCAAGCTTTGCTATATCAATTTTACTCATACCCAAAAAGGGAGCGTAGATATGGATTCTCCTTTTACTCTTTGCCACGTAAGAGGAAGCACTGTTTATGGCAGACTCCATGGCGGTTATAAACTCCACTCTACAGTCGGGATAAGGTGTATCAAGAGCATGAACTCCTATAGCTATGTGGTCTATTTCATAGCTGTCTGCAAAAGAGCCCGCTATTGCCAAGAAGACAAGATTTCTCATGGGCACGTTGGTAACGGGAACCTCCTTTCCATAGGGACCCTTGGGAATTTCTGGACCCCCCTCCAACAGGGCTGAGGTTATTAGCCTGTAGTGGGGCACCTCCACCACTATGTGCTCCTTTACTTGTGCCATCTTTGCCAATTCTTTGGCATACTTTAGCTCCACCTTGTGCTTTTGTCCGTAGTCAAAGGATAGGGCATAGACCTCTTGGAATTCCCTTTTACAAAGCCACAGAAGAGTGGTACTGTCCATTCCTCCGGAGAGTAAAACTATAACCCTTTTCATGACTAATGCCGGAGGCGGGAGTCGAACCCGCACGCCCTCACGGGCACTGCCCCCTCAAGACAGCGCGTCTGCCAGTTCCGCCACTCCGGCTTAACCTTTAATATTATATACCAAAACACGACAAAAGAAAATCATCCTTCACGGAAATTTAAAACTAAAGAATTATATTATTAGAGTGCTCCTTTATAGCTTTCTTTTAACCAAAGGCTTGGAAAAGAGAAAAGCCCAAGAGGAGTTTTTTGATATAGTTTTATCTGCTTTTGAAGAGGGGGGCACAAGGATCATACAGGCGCCCACAGGGACAGGAAAAACCTATGGCTATCTTATTCCCCTAATAGAAAAAGACCAAAGGGCTATCATCTCCACAGGCACAAAGATGCTCCAAGAACAGCTAAGGAAGGATATAGAAACCCTAAGGGCTTATGCCAGCTACATACTTGGCAAAGAGGTAAGCTATCTAATATTGAAGGGAAAATCCAACTATCTATGCCTTGATAGATACTATTCTGATAAAAGGGTAGATTTGGATGAATACATAAATTCTCATTGGGATGGTGATTATGAGTTTGTGGACGTGGTTCCTGAGGTTTGGGCGGAGATATGTGTAGAAGATGACTATTGCGATGGGCATTATAGGAATATGTGTAGGTACAGGAGGGAATGCTACTACTGGGGAAGGCTAAAAAGCTTGGAAAAAAAGGCACAGATCCTTGTAATAAACCATGCCCTTTTGGCTCTTAGGGAGTTTGAAAACCCAGAGGAAAGGGTTCTGGTTATAGACGAAGCCCATGAGCTTGATAAGTACATCACCAACAGCCTAAGAAACGGCATCTCCCTTTACACATTACGGGTAGAACTTCTTGGTAGAATAAGGCATTTCTTGCCTGATGCTAATGTATATGTGGAAGAATTTTTCATAGATAACTTTGAGAAATTTTTTAAAGAGGAAGAGGAAGAAATTCCCTTAGAGAGCCTCTCTGATTATGCGGAAGACTTTGAAAGAAGAGTTTTGTTTCCCATAGAGAGCCTTTGTCAAAAGGCAAAGGAAAAAATATCGCAAGAGATAAGGGATTTTTTAAAGAACAATCTCTTTGTTAGCCTTTCTTTGAAGGACTATCTTTACAAGCTTGGTCTGATAAACTGGGAAAGCTACCTTAATCTAAAGTCCGACTACCAAGAGATTTCAAGGGAAGAGGAGGGTTTGCTGAAAAGGATCAAAACCTACGACCTTTTGTCCAAGGCTGTAGAGAGGATAAAAGCTTTCCATTCCCTTATGAAAATACAGAGGGCTGATCTTGGCTATTTGGTGGGCAGAAAATGGAGCAAAAGGTTAAAGACTTTTAGCTATTGGCTGGAGGTTTTTCCCGTATTTGCTGCAGGCTATTTAGATTTTAATTCTTACAAAGCCTCGATAATTACCTCTGCCACAGCGGACCCCCAAGATTTAGAAAAAACCCTTGGGATAAGGGGAGATTACTATGAACTTTCCCACACCTTTGATTATAGCCGTGTAAATTTTATAGTTTGCAATACAAACCCAAAAAAAGAAGATTGGGACACAGCTTTGAAGGATTCTTATAAGTACCTGAGAACTCTCCATAGCAAAGTTTTGGTGCTTTTGACCAACAAGGAGCAAAGGAGATTCTTTGAAAGGGAGGAGGGTTTAGCCTTTCAGGGAGAAGGTGGTTTATCTCAATTGGTGCAAGGCCTGAGGGAAGGCAGGATAAAAGCCCTTGCGGGCTTTGATTCTCTTTGGTTTGGTATAGATGTGCCCGGAGAAAAGGGCATTTTGATGGCAAAGCTTCCCTTTGAAAGCCCAGACAATCCCATAACCTTTCACAGAATAAGGTTTTTGGAATCCATAGGGGAAGACCCCTTTGAATATCAAAAGCGCAAGGCTTTAATAAAGTTTAGACAAGGCTTGGGAAGGATGATGAGAACCAAAGAAGATGGGGGCACCATTATACTTTGTGATAACAGAATCTACCGCTTTAGGGAGTTTTTAAGGGTGGTGAAAGGTATGGGCATCCAAGTTAAAAGGGGTTGGTGAAGTTTTTTAAAAGTTTATCAACTAAGAGGCTCAGCAAAACATATACAATGCCCTTGCCCGCCTTGCCTCTCCCCCTTTTTTATGAAGATAATCATATTGACAGCGGATTTCAATTTTATAAAATATTTTGCTACTAAATTTCAATTCTATAAAGGAGGTATGACATGAAGAGGCTTCTTTTAGCAAGCGCCCTGTTTTCCAGCTTAGCTTTTGCTCAGACGCAAGAAGACCGCATCAAACAGTTGGAGGAGCAGATAAGAATGCTCCAGCAAGAGGTACAAAGGCTGAAGGAAGAGCAAAAAAAGACAGAAGAGACAAAGCAAGAAACGGAAGCCCTAAAGGAGGAGATTAGGAAGCTAAGGCTTGATATTGCCCTGCCACAGCTTGAGATTAAATCCTATTCTGGATTGGGTCCTGCCGCCTCCAAGGTGCACTTCAACCCAAGGGGTGTATCCATAGGGGGCTATGGTGAATTTACCTTCTTGCATAACGATGTTAATGCAAGGGGCGGTGCAAAAAGCATAGCGGACGTACAAAGGATAATACTATACCTTGGTTATGCCTTTGATGAAAGGTTGAAGTTCAACTCAGAGCTTGAGTTGGAGCATGCTTCCACCTCTGGAGAACATGGTACCGGGGGAGCCTACTTTAAGGCAGAGCTTGCCTACTTGGACTACAACCTTAGGCCTGAGTTTGGTTTAAGGGGCGGTCTTTTGCTTATGCCTGTGGGCATAATAAACGAGATTCATGAGCCGCCCACCTTCCCAAGCGCAGAAAGACCCTTTTTTGAAAGGCGTATGACCCTTTCCACTTGGGAGGAAATGGGCTTGGGAGTTTATGGCACAGTGGGTATGGTGGATTACAGGTTTTATTTAATCAACGGCTTGATGTTAAAAGGTGGTGGCGGTTATAATGCGCAAGAGCCCCTTAAGAATATAAGACAGAGGGGAGCACGGGCTATAGCAGACAGGTTTGGATTTACGGGCAGGGTGGATATAAACCTTCCCTACAACTTAAAGGTAGGTGGTTCCTTTGTTAGCTCCCATGTGCAATCAAAGGGAGGTAATGATTCCCAGCTTAATTTGAGAAGAGGTTCAAAGGTGGGCTCTGTAAATATGTTTTTCCCGCACCTTTGGTGGCAGTATGCGGGGTGGGATGTTAGACTTGTGGGGGGTTTGGTAAAGGTAAATGATGCCAGAAGAATGTCGCAGGATTTAGGCGGTGGTGCAGTAATACCAGAGGAACAAAAGGGCTTTTACGTGCAGGTAGCACACGATGTATTTAGGTACTTTAACATAGAGAATCAGGAGCTTTATCTCTTTGGTATATACGAAGACTTTGACACCCACAGCAAGGTGCCTACCGGCTTTTCAAAACCCAATGGCCACAAGCTAAGGGTCTATAATGTGGGACTTTCTTACAAGCCCCATCCCCTTGTGGCCATAAAGGCAGACTACGCAAGGCTAAACTACAGTCCTAATAGAAGGGATGAAAAGGAATACAGGCTTACCTTGGGCTTTATGTTCTAAGGACTCTTCCTCTTGTTGGTACCCGCCCCTGCGGGGGCTTTTAAAATAGTTCTTAGGAGGATACGATGTTAAGACTTGCCTGTGTGCTTCTTTTGTTTGTAGCCTTTTCCTACGGAAAGGAGTTTAAAAGGCCAGAGCAAGCCCTTTCACAGATATACCCGGGCTCTCAGATAGAGGTAAGAAATATAGTCTTAACCAAGGAACAGCAGGAGCAGGTACAAAAGCTCTCCGGTGTGAAGATGGATACAAGGCTTATCTCTTGGTACGTAGTGAAAAGGGGTGGGCAGGTTATCGCCTACGGCTATGCAGACATCCACAGGGTAAGAACCCATCCAGAAGTAGTTTTATACACCATAACTCCCGAGGGAAAGATAGATGTGGTGGAAGTCCTTGCCTTTTATGAACCCCTTGAGTATATGCCCGAAGACCAATGGCTTAAACTCTTTGCAGGCAAACATCTTCAAAAAGACCCCATAAGGCTTAGAAAAGATATTCCCAACCTAACAGGTGCAACCCTTACCGCAAGGGCTATAACAGACAACGCCCGCAAAGTTTTAGCCCTTTGGCAAATTCTCTTTGGAGAAGGAAGATGAGGTTTTTCGTAAGCTCTGATATAAAAAAGAACAAGCCCCTTTACTACTCTGTGGTATTCTTTTTGGTTTTTGCCCTTATCTTTTGGATAGCTTCTTGGATACACTTTTATACCAAATATGGCTTTTCAAGGGAAAGCCTTGCAAAGTACTTCTTTATGGACCAGGATTTTCCCGAAAGGATCTCCCTGGCTCAGATCTCTGAAGACTTTCATGTGGGAGTTTTTATACACAGTGTGATGCTTATAACTCTATTTTCCCTTTTGAGTATAACCCATTGGAAGCCAAAGCTTAAATTAACCCTAATTTTTTTGACGAGCTCTTTCATGCTTTTTTATCTACTTTCCGACTTTATGATCCTTGTGCCAAGTTTGGTTTATCTAAAACTTCTAAGCTTTCTTCTTTACCAGCTTGCCTATCTTTTGGTAGTTCTCTTGGTGGTCTTTGGGATTTTTTATAGAGAAACAAAGCCAAATCAAGGGCTATTAAAGGTGGCGGTCTTTACTTTTTCCATACTTTCCCTTTTTTTTATAGTTTCTAACCTTTTGAACTTCTACACCAAAATGGGCTTTAGTCCACAGGGTATAAGGGATTATTTTTTGGGAAACCCAGAAGCTTTTACAAGGAAAAAGAGCTTTGAAGGAGTTTTTAAGGTTTTTTACCCTCACCTTATTGCCATGGCTGTGTATTCTTTAATCCATGCCCATCTTCTTCCCTTTGCAGGCTTACAGAAAAACAGAAGTATACTTTTGGGAGTCCTTATCTTTCTCTTTTCTTTCCTTGATAACCTTTCCAGCCTTATGCTTTTGTATATGGGCTATCCCATAGCGTACCTTAAGCTCCTTAGCTTTTGGCTTCTTCAAACAAGCCTTTTGATCTCTTCCCTTATACTCCTAAGGGCGTCCCTTAAAAGAAGCCCTTATCCCAGTTTATACCTTTGAAGGTCTTCCCTTATCAACTCCACAAGCTTTTCCACAGGCTCTTGGTGAAGATCCTCTACTCCATACTTTTCTCCCAAGTATTCCAAGTACTTCTCTATGCTTACCCACCTTTTCAAGACCATACCTTGAGTTATAAGCCTTAGGAAGGGCTCCTTATCCTTCACAAGTCCAAGGTCATAAAGAAACTTTTGGAAAAAGCGTGCATATAAAAGGTGTAAAACTGCGTGCTCTATACCTCCTATGTAAAGGTCCACAGGCATCCAAAACTCCACTTTTTCGGGGCTAAAGGGAGCTTTGTTGTTTTTGGGGTCGCAAAATCTCAAAAAGTACCAACTTGAGTCAAAGAAGGTGTCCATGGTATCCCTTTCCCTTCTTGCCGGTCTGCCACACTTGGGGCATGTGGTATTCACAAAAGCAGATACCTTTTCAAGGGGGTTGCCATGTCCTGTTATCTCCACTTCCCTTGGCAAAAGCACAGGAAGGTCCTCTTCTGGCACGGGCACAATGCCGCAATAGTCGCAGTATATTACAGGAATAGGCGTTCCCCAATATCTTTGGCGAGATATGTTCCAGTCCCTTAGTCGGTAAGTTATCTTAAAATCTCCCAAGCCTTTATCCTTTAGCCATTGGGTTATAGCCCTTTTTGCCTTCAAAGAATCCATACCATCAAAGCCATTGGAGTTTATAAGAATACCGGGATCCTCGTAGGCTCTATCTTTTGGTAAATCCCCTTCATAGGGTTTTATAACGGGCTTTATGGGAAGGTTATACCTTAGGGCAAAGTCATAATCCCTTTGATCATGAGCGGGCACGCACATTATGGCACCGGTCCCATACTCATAGAGTACATAGTTGGCTGTCCATACGGGAATCCTTTCTCCCGTTGCGGGGTTTGTAGCATAAACACCAAGAAAAACTCCTTCCTTTTCTTCCTCTATGCCCCTTTCCCTTGTGGATTTTTGCTTCATTCTTTCCGCAAAACTTTTAACCTCTGGATTTTTTGCCAATTTTAGGGTTAGAGGATGTTCTGGAGCCAAAATCACAAAGGTGGCACCAAAGACCGTATCGGGCCTTGTGGTAAAGACCTCTATGGGTGTATCCTCCACGAAAAACTTCAATATTGCCCCCTCGGACCTTCCTATCCAGTTTCTTTGCTGGGCTATTACCCTATCTGGCCATTTGCTTTCAAGCTCCTTTAAGTCCTCCAATAGCCTTTCTGCATAGGCGGTTATCTTCAAATACCAAGAGGGTACTTCCTTCCTTATTATGGGTGTGCCACATCTCCAACACCGCCCTTCTATAACTTGCTCATTAGCCAAAACCGTTTCATCGTTGGGACACCAATTTACCTCCGCAGACCTTCTATAGGCAAGCCCCTTTTCCAAGAACTTTAAAAAGATCCATTGGTTCTATCTGTAATAGTCAGGATTGCATGTAGCTATCTCCCTCTCCCAGTCGTAGGAAAAGCCAAGGCTTTTTAGTTGTTTTTTCATGTAGGCTATGTTATCGTATGTCCAATCGGCGGGATGTACTCCGTGTTTTATGGCTGCGTTACCCGCTTCTTGCTTGATGTGTTATACTATGAGTAAAATGAGGCTTAACCCAAGCTCACTGTTTGAAACCGGAGAATACTTAGATAAAAGCACAAACCTTGTGATTATAGATAAAGAGGAAAGAAAAAGATATTCTCTTGAAGAAATTAAAAACAAGGTTATTTTAGGTTCTGCTTTGGAAGTGCTCTTGAAGTTTCCCGCAGAAGTTTTTGATATGGTCTTTATTGACCCTCCTTATTTCCTTCAATTACCAAATAAGGAACTAAAGCGATGGAAAGTAAAGACTGTGGTTGAGGGAGTAAATGACTCATGGGATAAATTTTCTTCTTTTGAAGAATACGATAATTTTATCCAAAAACTTTTCACAGAGGTAAAAAGAGTAATGAAGCCTAATGCAACTCTGTGGGTTATCTCCACCTATCACAGCATATTTAGAATAGGGAAAATAATGCAGGATTTGGGATATTGGATACTCAACGATGTCATTTGGATAAAAACCAATCCTATGCCCAATTGGCTCGGTGTTCGCTTTACTAATGCCACAGAGACACTTATATGGGCAGTTAAAGACAAAAAGGTTAAAAAATACACTTTCAATAAAGAATATGCAAAGCTTTTTGGTATTGGGAAAATAGGCGCCAATGTTTGGGTTTTGCCTATATGTTCTGGCAAAGAAAGACTAAAAGACGAAAAAGGTAAAAAACTCCACTCCACCCAAAAACCCATAGAACTTCTCAAAAGAGTTATCCTAACCTCCACAAAAGAGGGAGATTTAATTTTAGACCCTATGGCTGGAAGCGGAACCACAGGATATACTGCTATAGCTTTAAAAAGGAACTTTGTAATGATAGAAATCAACCCCAAATATGTAAAAGGTATAGAAGAGAGGTTTAGACATCCACTGGAGATAACAGATAAGCCATTGCTAAGTAAAGAATACATAAATAAATACCTAAGATTGGGAAAATAACAAAATGAACTACAAAAAATTTTTCGAAATTATGAATAAACACATTTTCAAAGAAGAAAAGAAAGAGCTACTCCGAAGAATATCTACTAATCCAGAACGATTTATAGGCTTATTTAGACCATCAAAGCCAGAAGCAAAAATTTTGCAACATCTTTTGCAATCGCATGAAATTAGAATGGGGGATGCCCTTGAAGAAATTTTAGAAGAAATATTGAAGGATCTCGGTTTTGAAGTCTTACCAAAAATTATTGATGAGGAGGGTGAAAGATTAGTTTTAGATCAATATTTTAGAGACAATGAGAAATATTATTTTATTGAGCAGAAGGTAAGAGATGATCACGATTCTACAAAAAAGCGTGGGCAAATATCCAATTTTGAAGCAAAGCTTAAAATCTTATATAAAAAACATCATGGATTAAGCCTGGTTGGAATTATGTATTTCATAGATCCAGACTTTTCAAAGAACAAAAATTATTATTCTGAAGAGTTTGAAAAGCTTAAAAAATCTTATAGCATTGAGCTTTATCTTTTTTACGGCAAAGAGTTATTTGAATATTTAAATGAACCTGACATGTGGAATAATATCCTTTTATGGTTAAAACAATGGAAGGATAATATACCGAGCTTACCAGAAGTTAATTTTGATATAACGCCAAAGGAAAGTTTTGAAGAGATTAAAGAGCTTGATCTTAGAAGTTGGAAAAAGCTTTTAGAAGATGATAAAATATGGGAGGAAGGAATTATGAAAGTGATATTCAGGAAAGGTACTACTTTAAAATTGTTGTTGAACTTTTTCAAAGATAAAGGTTATGCAGATTTGGTAAATCTATTAACCAAGAGAATGGAGGAATGGCATTGGTGAATAAATCCGTTAAAGGAACTTCGGGGAAACCCTTGATATTCCTATCTTATAAGTCAATAGGCAGGCTTATCAACTGGAAAAATTCACCTTGTTTAAGTTATTGATTGTAGCCATTTTGAAAATTTATGCACCAACGCCTGGGGGAATATAATAACCCAAGTTGCTACCTATGGGATAAAATAGCAAGCAAGAAACACTAACAGGGGGTTTGTAGCCATGGAAGAAATCAAAGTAATAGCCATATATTGCTTAGTAGATGACATACTAAAAGCACTGGCTATAGAAGATGACCATCA
>JBKBRK010000021.1:0-18544 GCA_046292245.1 Aquificaceae bacterium | reverse complement strand
AAGCTCTTGGATGATCTTTCTTTGTTCCTCAAGCTGGCGCTTTAGGTCCTCAAGGCTTTCTTGGGCAAAGGAAAGGCTAAATATTCCCAAAAGAAGAGCTAACTTTTTCATTTTTACACCTCCTATAAGGTTATCACTTGTTCTACACCAAGCTGTTTTGCCTTGCCGTATAGGTTAGGAAAGCATCCTATGGTGGCACCTTCCACCAAACTGTCCGCTATGTTCCTTTCATAACAACATTGGTCGCATCCCATCAAAAAGCTTATTTTTCCTTCTTTCAAAAGCTTTGAAAGCCTTTCTCCTATGGGATTTCCCTTTACGATTACATAGTTGTTATCCAAAAGGAAGAACATGCCAACCACCTCAACGGGGTGGGCATCATTTTCAAGCTGGGGAAGTATCATCCTCCCCAGTATGTAGCTGGCAGAGTTGGGACTGCTAAATATGTACAAAACCTTCATAGCTAACACCTCCTGTGGTTTTTTTGAGAAAAGTGCCCGTAGCTTTTAGACTATAGGAGGTGCTCGGTTGTGGGTGGTTTTTAGAAAAGGTTTATAGTAAGGGTGTCGGGGCTTTTGGGGCTTTTCTATGGAAAAGTAAAAAAGGGAAATTCTTAAGGAAACCTCTGCGGAGGGCTGGTCTATCTGATTGTGTTGAAGGACACATAGAGAACAATCTATGTGTAGCTGATGGTCTTTGTGATGGTGCTCTGCATGGGCAAAATCCACAAACAGAAGCAGAAGACCTACCAGCAGGTGGAATACCTTCCTCATTGTGAGATTTAATTTTATTGTGTTTTTATCCCTAAGGCAAGCTTGCCCCTTTTAAGGCTTCCGCTACCTTTGGAGATATAGCACTTCTTCTGTCCCACATCACCAAACCTATCAAAATCCCCATACCACTAAACAATACACCAAAGTCCCAGAGAATGAGAGTCCCAAGGACATCTATCTGATTTTGCAAAGCTTCCACCTTTACCTCAAGTCTTATAATTCTGCCTCTATCTTCCTGTGTAAAGGGCACCCCTTTGGCTGTGAATACACCAAAAAAACTTATCAGTGTTATCACCAATAAAAATACCTCCCTCATGGTTAAAATGGTAAGTCCTAGGAAGCTGCCTGTCAATTTAGAGCAACCCCCTCCCTTTTAGGGCTTCTGATTCCTTTGCCTTCTTTACTACCGAGGATTACGATCAAGAAATTAGCATAAAAATCGGAGGGCACATATCTAAACTAAAACCACCCTGTTTTTACCCAATGCCTTTGCCCTATAGAGGGCATAGTCCGCCCTCTGGACAAGGCTATTAACACTATCACCTTCCTTATACACGGTGCCTCCCACCGAAAGGGTTATACTTAATCCCTCTTCAAACCTTAAAGATTCTACCACCTTTCTTATCTTTTCACCTACCCTATAAGGGTCCCTTGTCTTTGGAAGTATTAAAAGAAACTCCTCCCCACCAAACCTTCCAAAGATATCGCTTTTCCTTATAACCCCCTTAATAGCCTCTGCAACAGCCTTTAAAACAGAATCGCCCACCAAATGTCCATAGGTATCGTTTATCTTCTTGAAGTTATCTATATCAAGCATCAAAAGGGAAAAAACCTCCTTGTATCTTTCCGCATTATGCAAGATTTTTTCAAGGCTCTGGTAGAGGGAATATCTGTTGTAGATGCCCGTCAAAGGGTCTGTGGTGGCAAGCCTTCTGTATAGCTTTTCCCTTTCTATATCCTCGGTGATATCTTTTATAGTTATAAAGGATACTGGTTTTCTCCTATATTGAACAACCACTGAAGACACTTCCACATGAATTGACCTGCCATCCTTTCTAACAAGTTGAGTGCGGTAAGTAATTTGCTCCCTGTAGCCTTGCATCCACATTGCTATAACTTTCAATAACTTAGCCCTCTCCCTCGGATGTACCACCTTTATAGGCTTCTCCATCTTCAATATTTCTTCCAAGGAATAGCCCGTTATTTTCTCAAGGCTTCTATTCCCATACAGGATCTTATTTTGGTGAAAATCGTAGATCAAAACACCATAAGGGTTTGTCTCCGCCAAAAGATGGAAAAGCTCATCTTTTTCATGCCTTTCTGTTATATCCATTAAATAGCCTATATAACCTATTATCTTCCCATCTTCCAATAGGGGCACTGTATGGTCAAGCACCCATATATAATTGCCATCCTTTCTCCTTAGCCGATAGTCTTGGTGGGTCCATGAGGGAGATTTGTTTTCTGTGTGGTATTCTACTTCTTGGGCTACCCTTGGGATATCTTGGGGATGTATAAGGTCTGCATAGCTTATTCTGCCTGAGGTGAAGTCTTCCGCGGTGTAGCCCAAAAGTTCCACTACGTTAAGAGAGACAAACTCTACGGGCCAGCCTTCTGCCCTTTTCCAGCGGAATAGGACGATGGGACCTTCAAAGAATAGGTTTAGTGGGCTTTGGGCATATTTTCCAAGGCTTTTGTATATGTTTTCAAGGTTTATATGAAGCTCTATATAAACATCTTCTTTGGGATAGTAGCTTGCCAGCACGTAGAAAACCTTATCCCCTTCCTTTGTTTTGTGTATGTGTATTACACCACTTCTTTCAAATCCATGGTCTTGCATAAGCTTTACAGGGCATGGGTGCCCTTCGTATTTATAACAGGGCTTTGGAAAGCCGTGGGATAGTTCATAACAGGTTTGAGACTCTTGTTTATATACTTCCCTCGCCTTTTTATTGGCAAATAGGATTTTATAGTTTCTATCCACTACAAGCAAGGGCTCTGGTATGAGGTCAAAGGTAGAGTAATCCATCCAATTACCTCCGTCTAAAAAATCATCCGGGAGACTCTTGAACTGTCCTTACAGGGGTGTTCCTCAGCCAAAGCATCTCTCCTATAATTATAATTAGTAAAATACGCTGAGTGAGAAATTAGGTATCATCAAACAAACCTCCTACTCACACCCCCTGTAGCCCCTATCACCATATACCACACAATTCTCACAAGCTCCCTAAACCATACGCTCCTTTTCTTCCTCTCCCTAAAAGCCCTAACTTCATGCATACTCCCAAAGGTTATCCACACATCATAAACTATCCCCTGCCTATCGCATAACCATACTTATATCGTTCCGTCAATACCACAAGTCTCAACCTGTATCTTCAAGAAGGGCAGGGCATTTTCAAGGTCTTGGAGTATTTGCTTGTAGATGGACATGTAATGTGGTAAGATATACACTTTTTATTGATGGGCTTGTGTCTGAGCTTTTTTGAATTTCTCATCCGGCGTATAAGGATATTATAGCAAAGAAGTAAGACTGGATGAAAAACTTCCCTGTAGAGGCGTATTTTATAAGGATTTCCTTGAGGGTACATGCTGTTAAACCGCAAATTGCCCTACATATAATTTCTCAATGGGCGTATAATGTTATTCATGCTTTTGTTTCTCCTACCCTATAGTAAAAAACAGCATCCCATCACCTTTAAAAACTGTGCAGAAAACAGGTTTAACCTTGAAGAGTTTGAACCTCTTTCAAGGCTTTTTGAAAAGGGTCTTTCCTTGAATTCTACCTTGGCTCCCCTTTACAGAAGGTTTGGAAATAGCTTTTGGGAAAGCTTAGAGTTGTGGGTTATGCCACCGGATGTTGTTAAATACATAGTAGATAACTCTTGGGTACTTTCTCCCATATACGGACTTATAAAAGCAAACGCTTGCATTCCCTACGGACCTATAGATTGGAGAGAGCTCTACCAAGACAAAAGCCTTTTTGATTTTTGGAAAAACCATATAAGGAACCTATCAGAAAAACTCCTAAAGGGTAAATGGCTTGTTCCCTTTGTTTCCAAAAGATACCTTTCCTTGTTTGATATCTCCTCTACGGAAGGAATAGTAAAGTTTGAATACTACAGAAAAGAAGCAAAGGTAAAAAACCCGCAAAAACACTATGCCTATACTCTTAGATATATAGCGGAGAAAAATATAGACCTTTTCCAGATTCATAGGATAAACTTCTACGATTATAAGGTGCATGAGGTTGTACATAAAGAAAAAGAAAAGCTTGTAATACTAAAATCCGAGGGTAAATATGAGCTCTGAAGTTTATCTATCTGTGGTTATACCCGCCTACAATGAGGAGGAAAATGTGCCCATACTCTATGAGAGATTAAAGGCTATTCTTGAAAAGCTTGATAAGGACTATGAAATAGTTTTTGTGGATGATGGCTCAAGGGATGGCACTTGGAGAAGGTTAAGGGCTATAGCCGAAGAGGATAAAAGGGTAAAGCTTATACGCCTTAGGAAAAACTATGGGCAAACTGCAGCCATGTATGCGGGCTTTCAACACGCCAAGGGTGAAGTTATCATAACCATGGATGCAGACCTTCAAAACGACCCAGAGGATATTCCAAGGCTTATGGAAAAGCTTCAAGAAGGCTATGATATTGTAAGTGGATGGAGAAGGGACAGAAAAGACCCTTTTCTATCAAGGAAGCTTCCTTCAATGGTTGCCAACTGGATCATATCAAAGGCTACGGGAGTAGAATTACACGATTATGGATGTACTCTAAAGGCTTATAGGTCTGATATCATAAAAAGGCTTGAGCTTTATGGAGATATGCATAGGTTTTTACCAGCCCTTACCAAGAGATTGGGGGCAAGGACTGCGGAGATACCCGTAAAACACCATCCAAGGATCTACGGAAAATCTAAGTATGGTATAGGAAGAACAGTAAGGGTTATACTGGATATATTCCTTGTGAAGTTCCTCAATGAATACCTTAACAAGCCCATGTATGTTTTTGGGACTATGGGCTTTTTCTTGCTTTCCCTTGGACTTTTAGCCCTTTTTTATCTTATCTTCATAAAGCTTTTCCTTGATGAAAGTATTGGAAGAAGGCCCCTTTTGATATTAAGTGTTTTGTTTATCTTGGCAGGCATACAGCTTATATCCACGGGAATACTGGCAGAGCTTTTGGTTAGAATATACTACAGAACCAAGGAAGAAAAGCCCTTTATAGTGGAAGAAAAGATAAACCTTTAAACCTCCGCACCTTCCAGTATGTTATCGCATCCGCAGCTTCTTTCATCAGGAAGCCTCTTTAAAAACTCAAGGATAATTTTTCCTATCTCTTCCTCCTTTTGCTTCATAAGGCTTATAACTTCGTCGCTTGTGAGTCGGTAGCCCGCAATGCCAGCGGCGGGGTTTGCCACAACACACAGGCTTGCATAACACATGGTAAGCTCCCGTGCAAGAACCGCTTCAGGATAGCCCGTCATACCCACCACATCGCCACCCATTTTTTCTATCATCCTTATCTCCGCAGGGGTTTCAAACCTTGGTCCTTCAGTGCAAGCATATACACCGGAAGGATGATAAGGTAGCTTGAGGTCTTCAAGAACCTCCACCATAACAGCCCTCATCTGAGGGCAGTAAAGCTGGCTTGAATCTATATGAACCACCTTACCCTCTTTAAGAAGCTTTGATACCTTGTCTTTGTCTCCCAAGGGAATGGAATACTTGCCTTCATAAAAAGTATTCTCTCTTTTTTTGGTAAAGTCCAAAAGGTCATCTATTAGAACAAAGTCCCCAGGGCGAAGCCTTCTGTTTACAGACCCTACCGCAGAGATAGCCAAAACCCTATTTACTCCGATCTCTCTAAAAGCCCAAAGGTTAGCCCTGTAGGGAACTTTGTGGGGTGGGTATATATGGCCTTCTCCGTGCCTTGATATAAAAATTACCTCCTTATCTCCAACCCTTACCACCACAAGGGGAGAGGATGGCTCTCCAAAGGGAGTTCTTATCTCTATCCTTTCAAGGACCTTGAAGGCATCAAGTTTATAAAGCCCGCTTCCGCCTATTATTCCTATCATAGCTCTTTTGAAGGACAAAGGTCATATAGAGGACATTCATGGTGTTTTGGCTTTTTGGCAGTGCATATGTATCTTCCCAAGAGTATAAGCAGGTTGGATAATTTGCCCCATTGGTCTTTGGGTGTTTGTTCCATCAGATCCTTTTCTATGTTTTCTGGTTTTTCCTCTCTTGTCAGCCTCAGCCTTTGGCTTACCCTTGCCACATGGGTATCTATCGCAATTCCTTCATTTTTCCCAAAGGCGTTGTAAAGGATCATGTTAGCGCTTTTCCTTCCTACACCCGGAAGGCTTGTAAGGTCCTTTATATTATTGGGTACTTTACCATCAAACTCTTCAACTATCCTTTGACAGGCAGACTTTATAAACTTTGCCTTGTTCCTGTAGTAATTAACAGAGCTTATATCCTTTTCAAGCTCTTCAAGGGAAACCTTTAAATAGTCTTCGCAGGTCTTGTACTTTCTAAATAGCCCTGCTGTTAGTTCATTGACCTTTTTATCGGTGGTCTGGGCGGATAAGATAACCGCCACAAGAAGCTCCAAGGGACTTGAGAAATTTAACTCAAGCTTATTGGGGAAACCCTTCTCAAGTCTTGAGATTATCTCTTTAACTTTTTCCATTCCACCCTTCCAAAATTATAACAAACATAGGCCGGGTGAGAAATTATCCTTTGCAGGGGTAGTTCATTGACCACCGCAAAAAATTTGAAATTTTGGTAGTTTAAGCTTCCTGCCTGTTCTTTTATCGCAGGCAGAAATGCCTGCGCTACCAATGGAAAGGGGCTTCTCATTTGGCGTAAATTATAACAAGCATACGCTAAGTTTGAGTTCCTTTTGTAAATTATCAATGGAACAATTCTTAAATAGCTCCCTCATACAGTTTTTCAATTAGTGTACAAATCATCAAAGATGGAAAAAAGTGAATCTCTTCTATACTCTTCCCTTTCGTAAGGATAATCCAAGCGGTAATGGACTCCCCTACTTTCTTTTCTCCATAAGGCTGTGGTAAGTGTAGCAAGGGCAACAAGGCTTATGTCAAGAAGCTGGCGGTTTTCTATGGTATCTTCCCATTCCTTCCAACCTTCAAGCCATCCTCTTAACTTTTCCAAAGCTTCCTTCAAAGCCATTTCCTTCCTCTCAAGACCACAGTTTTCCCACATCAGTTTCCTTAGGTCTTCAAAGGTATAGGGGGGGTTATGCAGGCCCTTTCTCTTATGTTTTATCTTCCTTTCTTCCCCTTTAAGAAAGGGTAGGTCATGATATACACGGTAGGCAACACGATAGCCAAAGACCACACCCTCCAAAAGGGAATTGGATGCAAGCCTGTTGGCACCATGTACCCCACTACAGGCACATTCGCCCACTGCATAAAGCCCTTCAAGAGTAGTTTTCCCGTAGCTATCCACCTCCACACCGCCTATAAAGTAATGGGATGCTGGCCTTATGGGAATAGGCTCCCTCTGCGGGTCATAGCCCTTTTCCTTCAAAAGGGTATATATGGTGGGAAATCTCTTTTCCAGATCTATACCTTTGTTTTGTAGCACCCTAAGGTCCAAATAGACATCACCACCTTCCCTTAACTTCTTATATATTGCCCTTGCTACTACATCCCTGGGTTGCAATTCATCCACAAACCTCTCCCCCTTTTGGTCTATAATTAAAGCCCCCTCTCCTCTTACCGCCTCCGATATAAGTATGTTGGTATCCTTTACCACGGTGGGATGAAACTGGACAAACTCGGGATTTAAAAGGCTTATGCCCTTTCTTATAGCTATTCCAAGGGCATCACCCCTTACCTTTACGGGGTTGGAAGTGTATAAAAACATGCTTGCTGCTCCCCCTGTTGCCAATACAAGGGCTTTTGTATGTATAAGTTTTAGGCCTCCATCGTAGTAGATAATACCTTCTACCTTCGCCTCTCCCAAGATCTCCTGAAGCTCACCCATTACCACCCTTATACCAAGGTCTTTTACCCTTTTCCATAGGGCTTCGTATATGGCCCTGCCTGTGTAATCCTTTACCTTTAAAACCCGTGGAAAGGAATGCCCTCCTTCTATGGTGGTTTCTTTGTCAAACTCCACACCCCATCTTTTAAGGTCCGCTATCCTCTGTATGCCCTCATCTACCAATATTCTAAGTGTTTCCTCTCTGCATAGCCCCCTTCCAGCCCTTTGAGTGTCCAAAAGATGAAGGTAAGGGCTGTCCGCAGGGTGAGAAGCGCAAGCTATTCCCCCTTGAGAATAATAGGTATTGCCTATACCCCTTGTGAGTATAAGGGCTTCAATACCAAGCTCCATTAAAACTATGGCGGTGGTAAGACCTCCTATACCACTTCCACAGATCACAACCTGTGCCTTTTCGGAAGGTAGCTGGGAAGTGTCAAAGTTAAGAAAGTGCAACATGCTTTTTGTGTATATCCACTATAAGGTCTGCCACCTTTTTGGGATCGTGTCTTACAAAGTCCTCCTTGTCGCCTATTAGGTCTTCCGCATAAACCCCTATTCCCTCCCTTGCTATCTTTGCCACGTCGGGGATCACAGGCTCTTGCCTTTGCTCTAAATACCTTCTTAGCACATGGTCTGGTGGCATCTTTGTATTTACTACGGCAGCGTCTATTCTATCTATTCCTGTCAATTCCTTAAAGACCCTTATATGGTTATAGGCGGTAAAACCATCTGTTTCACCGGGCTGTGTCATAGCATTAACAATGAAAACCTTTGTGGCGTAAGATTGAAGTACAGCCTGTTTTATATCCTCTATGAGAAGGTTGGGAATTATGCTTGTGTATAGGCTACCAGGACCAAAGACTATCATGTCCGCAGACTGTATCTTTGCTATGGCATCAATGGGAGCTCTTGCGTTGTTGGGCTCTATCCATATGCTCTCAAGCTTGACCTCTTTATCCTTGCCATACTCTGTTATCTTTTCTTCTCCACACACCTTTTCTCCATCGCTAAACTTGGCGCACAGTTGTATATTTTCAAGGGTTGCGGGGATTATTTCACCCTTTGTTCTGAGTATTTGAGAGGCTATGTTTACCGCTTGCATAAAGCTTCCTGTGATTTCTGTAAGGGCTACCAAAAAGAGATTTCCAAAGGCATGCCCGTCAAGCTCACCCCCTTTGAATCTAAACTGGAAAAGGTCTCTGATTATATCCTCACTTTCCGACAAAGCCGCTATACAGTTCCTGATATCTCCCGGTGCAGGCAGATTATAATCCCTTCTTAGTCTCCCTGTGCTTCCACCGCTGTCTGCAACCGTCACTATTGCTGCTAAATCTTCTATTTCTTTACCCACCTTTTCCTTTAGACCCCTCAAAAGCGTGGAAAGCCCTGTGCCTCCTCCTATCGCTACCAACTTCATGAAAACCTCCTTAAAATACTCTGAGCTTTAGCATATTTTAAAACATTTATAATAATACACTCCTCCATGTATTTATTTACTCAACGTTTTTAGTATAATAACTCCATGACTACTTTCAGGATTGCCCTTTTGGAAGGTGATGGAATAGGCCCCGAGGTAGTTTCCTCCGCCGTTAAAGTTTTAAAGAGAGTAGGGGAGCTATCGGGGGTAGACTTTGTTTTTGAAAAGGCTTTGATAGGCGGGGCTGCCATTGATGAAAGGGGTACACCTTTGCCCCAGGAGACCATAGACCTGTGTTTAAGCAGCGATGCAGTCCTTCTTGGTGCTGTCGGAGGTCCCAAATGGGATAACCTTCCCACTGAAAAAAGACCCGAGAAAGGGCTCCTTGGTATAAGGAAGGCTCTTGACCTATATGCAAACCTAAGGCCCGCAAAGGTATATGAGCCCTTGATAGCTTCTTCTCCTTTGAAGGAGAATGTGGTAAGGGGTACTGACTTTATAGTGGTAAGGGAATTGACAGGGGATGTTTATTATGGAGAGCCACGGGGTATCTTTATCCAAGAAGGGAAAAGAGTTGGTATCAACACCATGAAATACACAGAAGACGAAATAAGGAGGGTTGTAAGAAAAGCCTTTGAGATAGCTCGCCTAAGGAGGAAAAAGCTCACCAGTGTGGATAAATCCAACGTTTTGGAGGTAAGCGGCCTTTGGAAGGAAATAGCGGAAGAAGAATCTAAGAACTATCCCGATGTGGAACTGGAACATCTATACGTGGATAACTGTGCTATGCAGATAGTAAGAAGGCCTTCATCCTTTGACCTTATTGTCACGGGCAATATCTTTGGAGATATCCTTTCTGACGAAGCCGCTGTTATCACGGGAAGCCTTGGCATGCTGCCTTCCGCAAGCCTTGGAGATAAGTACGCCCTTTATGAGCCCGTGCACGGCTCTGCGCCCGATATAGCTGGTAGGGGTGTAGCAAACCCTATTGCCACCATTCTTTCGGCAAGCATGATGCTAAGATACTCCTTTGGCTTTGAAAGGGAGGCAAAAGTGATAGACAAAGCCATAGAAGCGGTCCTTGAAAGGGGTTATAGAACACCAGACATATACACGGAAGGTTTTATAAAGGTGGGCACCGAGGGTATGACAGAGGCTATAATAAAGTCTGTGGAGGAGCTATGGGAAAAAGGGCTTTGATTTTAATACTCTTTCTTATTCCCTTAACTTTAAAGGCGCAGGAGGTTTATGAAAAGGTTGGGAGCTTTTTCCAAAGGGAAGGGTATGTGGTAAAGGTAGAGGGGCAGAGAGTTATAGTGGATTTAGGCAAGGACAAGGTTAGGGTTGGAGAGGAGTTTGACCTTTTAAGGGAAGGTAAAGAGATAATCCACCCTATCACCAAGCAGGTAATAGGCAGGGAGAAACAAGTGGTTGGCAGGATAAGGATAGAGGAGGTCCAAGATAACTTTTCCTACGCAAGGCTCATAGAGGGGCTTGCCAAGGAAGGTGAAAGGATAAAGTTGAGGGTGGAAAATCTATGCTTTCAAGGAAGGGAGGAAACTTTTTTTAAACTAAAGGCTCTTTTACCAGAACTTAAAAAGGAACAGCCTTGTACATACACCATAAAGGAACTGGAAGATGGTATAGGCGTGGAGTATAGGGGTAGTCCTGTAGCCTTCTACAGTGTGCCAAGGGTTGGCAAGGTTGGTATGGAAAAAGCTAACCTTGAGGATATAAACCTTCTTGGAAAGTCAAGGCTTCTTCTCTCTTTGCCTTCTTTGCCTTTGTCTGCAGACATATGCGACCTTACGGGCACAGGAAGGGAGTTCCTTTTGGTTCTTTTTTCTGGAAGGATAAGCGCTTATGAATTGGTTAAAAAGGATATTGTTAAAAGGTTTGATTATAGCCTTCCTGCGGGCGTTCCCGTTGGGCTCCAGTGTGTAAAAATAGGAGATGGAAAGGGGGACTTTGTCCTTGTAAATATGGTTGCTGGAGATTTTGCAAGCTCCCTTATACTCAAAGGGGTTGGCGATAGCCTTTTACCTGTTATAAGGAATGTACCCTATTTGATGGGAGTTCTCAACGAGGAAAAACCAAGGGAAACCTTTATAGGTCAAAGGTATAGCCTTAGGACAGGCTTTGGGCAAAGTGTAAGGCTTTCCTTGGAGGGAGAAAATCTAAGGGAGATGGGAGCCTTTCTTGCCCCAAGGGGCTTTAGGATAGACAGCGCCTTTTCCTTTGAAGATTACCTTGTATTTACCGATAGCACAGGCAGGGTTAGAGTGTTCAAGGGAGACGGAGAGGTCTTTTCGACAGAGGAAGGCTTTGGAGGATCCTACACTTATGTGGAGATACCCCTTGAACAGGGTAAGATGAACTTTGTTTTTAATCCAAGGGGAACTCAAGGGAAATTTTTGGACTTTTCTTTTGCTCTTGTGATAAAGAACCATACGGGTGTAGTGCAGAGATTTTTGGATATTTTAAAATACACAAGGGGTGAGCTCTTTATATTGGGCGAAAAAAGGAAAGGCCTTGTCTTTTTAAAGCCCCTCAGGGGTAGCAACTTTGAGGAAACCATCCAAGGGGTATTAACCACAAAGGACGGCAGAATATTAGTGATAACGGGAAGGACGGGAACCCTTACCATACAAAACAGGGGAGATGTTTATGAGCTTGAACTAAGAGCTTTGTAGCTTTTTCTGAACTAAAACTTTAAAGCGGTAGCCCATACTTATAAGAAGGGTTTTAAGGCGAGAAAGCCTTTCTATGTCCTCTGGAGAATCTGACAGGCTTAGGCTTTCCAACTCTTCCAAAAAGGGCGGGCTTTGAAGGAGAAAGTCCTTAAGCTTAAGAAAAGCAACCCTTTCAAGCCCAAAGTCCCTTCCGTACTCTTCAAGGATAGAAAAATTCACATGGGCGGTTATGTCCATGCCCTCCGCGGGCTTTTGATGTAAGCGATGGTTTTTATAGCCCACAACTGTACCCTCTGGAAACTTATCTATTTCTTTGGTTGTATAGCCGTAATCTATAGCTATGTGAAAGCCTTTTAAAAGGTTTCTCCCTATTTTCCCTAAAAAGGCTATCCCTTCAATGGATATTTCTATGACCTGAGAAAGGATTTCATAACCCATCCTTTTTATAACTCTCCTTAGTTCTTCCTTGGATATATCAAGCCAAAGCTCTTCCCCTCTGTCTATAAAAAGCTCCTTTGCAGCCTTTATCACATGTACCGGAAGACAGTCAAAGAACTCGTTGGAAAAGACAACCCCCTCCATTGGAAAAAGATCCTCAGCCCAATAGACCTTTCCCTCAAAATCCTTTAACCTTTCCCTCTGTAGGCTTATAAGCTTTGGGCTAAAGTCGTATATATAGTATTTAGTCTTTTCAAAAAGCTCTTCTTCCTTTTCTCTTAGGTAGGTAAGTATGTCAAAGGCCAAGGCACCACTTCCACCACCAAGTTCAAAGATTATGGGATTTGGAAAACCCCTTATAAACTGGGCTATATGGTAGGCAAGGGCGTAGCCAAAAGCTCTATCCAGCTCCGGTGCAGTAAAAAAATCCCTTCTAAAATCGGCCCTGTAGTACTCTTTGACCTTTTCCTCCATCCAATCCCTGAAGGATATCATCCCGGAGGCCACCCCATACTACGACCGGCTATAAAGTGAAGATGCAGATGGAAAACGCTTTGACCTGCATCTCTTCCCACGTTAAAAACAAGCCTATAGCCCTTGCTTAGGTTTTCGTCGGGAGAATATCCAAGCTGTTCTCCCAGAAGCCTTGCCACGTAAAACATATGGCCAACGACCTCTTTGTCTTCGGGCTCAAGGCTTTGAACGCCAACTATGTGCTTTTTGGGGATTATAAGAAGGTGGGTGGGTGCCACAGGGTTTATGTCGTGGAAGGCATAAACAAGCTCATCCTCATAAACTCCCTTTGAGGGTATTTCTTTCCTTACTATCTTACAAAAGATGCATTCTTGCATTTTTGACCCTCCAAAGCATATTATAAATCAAGCCCGAGCCTTTCTTTAAGAACCTTTAAAACATCTTGCAATATCTCCTTTTGACCTTTGGTGCCATCCAAAACCACTATCCTGTCTTTTTCTTGATGGGCTATAAGTATAAAGGCATCCTTGACCTTTCTAAGATAGGCTTCTTCTTCAAATCGTGTCCTTTTGCCCTTTAGTCTTTGAAGGGCTACCTCCAAGGGTATGTTTAGGAGAAAGGTAATGTCTGGCTTTTTCCCCCTTATGGCTATGTGGTTAAGGATATTAACGGTGCCAAGGTTTAGTTCTCTGCCATATCCCTGATAGGCAAGGGTGGAATCTATAAACCTATCCACGATCACTATCTTGCCCTCTTTTAGGTCTGGGAATATCTTCTCCCATACAAGGCTTGACCTTGCACCTTCAAAAAGTAAAAGCTCCGTGGTGGGATCCATGGAAAAGCTCAAAATTATTTCCCTTATCTTTTCTGCAATGTCCGTCGAGCCCGGGTCCCTGTAAAGGGAGACCTTATAGCCAAGCTTTTTTAGGTGTTCAAAAAGAAGCCTTGCTTGTGTGCTTTTACCAGCACCATCTATACCTTCAAAGGTTATGAGCATTCTAAGATTTTAGCATGGGGCAGGAAGAGCGTTTATTTTTGAAAGATCTTGTATATTATATTCTCTGTGGATGGAGATAAATTTTCCAAAATGCTGCAGCTCCAAAGCCTTGAGCTTGAAATTCTTAGGGTAAAAAAGGTAATAAAGAGGCTACAGGAACAAGCGCAAACCCTTCTAAGGGAAAAGGAAGAAATTGAAGGAAAAAGGCAAGCCCTAAGGGAGAGGATTGAAGAGATAAAAGAAAAGATCAAAGAACATCTAAGGGGCATTGAAGAATGTAAGCAAAAGGTAAAGAGGGCAGAAGAAAACTTGTCCCTTGTAAAAAGGGCGGAAGAGTACAAGGCCCTTTTAAGGGAAAAGGCAAAAGGCGAAGACTGTATCATAAAGCTAAAGGATAACCTAAGGAAGTTGGAGGAAGAGTTGAAAAGCCTTGAAAATTCACAAAAGGATAAGGGGTTGATAAAAAGGCTTGAGGAAATCCAAGAGGAGCTTTCAGACCTTGAATACTCTCAATCCAAAGCTTATAAGAGGCTTGAAGAGTTGGAAAAATCCTTTGAAATTATGAAGGAAAACACAGAGCAAAAAATCTGGCAAGAATACCTTAGGCTAAAGGAAAGGTATGGATTGCCCTTAATGATCCCTGTGGATACCTTTGGTACCTGTGGTAACTGCGGCACCAAACTACCCTCCGCCCTTTACTCGAGGCTTGTGGGGGGTGAGGTGATTCCTTGCCCTTCCTGTGGAAAGCTTGTTTATTATGAAGAGGCTTAAAAAATTCCTTTTAGACTACGACCTATATTTGCTTTTTTCTTTGTTTGTCCTTTGCCTTATGGGGCTTTTGGGAGTTTATAGCGCCACCTACAAAGAGGGCATATCTCCCCTTTTTTACAAACAGCTCATCTATATGTTAACAGGTTGGTTTTTGATGCTCTTTCTCTCAAGGATAAACTTTAGAGTCCTGTATGACCTTGCGCCCACCATATACTTCTTTAACCTTTTCTTGGTGGTGCTTGTTCCCATATTTGGGAAAAGTGTTTATGGAGCCAAGCGGTGGCTTGACCTTGGACCTATAAGCCTTCAACCCTCGGAGCTTTTTAAGTTTTCCTTTTTACTCTTTTCCGTCTATGTGTTAAGCCACGCAAAGGGGCTTTTAAGCAAGGAGTTTTTAATACTGCTCTTTTCCTTTGCCATACCCTCCCTTCTTACCCTAAAACAGCCCGATCTTGGCACCACGGTTATATACATTTTTATTCTTACCCTTGCCCTTTTCCTTTATGGTGTAAGGCTTCGCTACTTTATAATGGCTGGGGTTTTACTCATACTTCTATCGCCTCTTTTGTGGAAGCTTTTAAAGGACTATCAAAGGGCTCGTATCCTTGCGGCAATAGACCCTTACCAAGACTATCATGGCAGTGGCTACCAGCTTATACAGTCTATTATAGCGGTTGGCTCTGGTGGCTTTTTTGGAAAGGGCTTGCTTGGTGGCACACAGTCCCACCTTCTGTTCCTTCCAGAAAAGCATACAGATTTTATCTTCTCGGTAATATCGGAGGAGTTTGGATTTTTTGGCAGTTTTATACTTATATCTGCGGTCTTTTTTATCTTGTATAGAACTATAAAATATGCCCTTGGTATGCCTGTGGGTGTGGAAAGAATGTATGTGGGGGTTTTTGCGGGGCTTTGGCTTTTCCAAAGCTTTGTGAACCTTTTGATGACCATGGGGTGGGCGCCGGTGGTGGGTATTCCTTTGCCCTATGTAAGTTATGGTGGCAGCAGTATAATAACCTTTTCCCTCCTTTTTGGGCTTCTATTTTCTATCATAAAAGAGCACAGAAATAGACCCATAAGGTTTGAAGGTGGTTAAGGGTATTTACCTTCATATTCCCTTTTGTTCCTATAAGTGCCCCTACTGCGATTTTTTGTCCTTTGTAGAGCCTCAAGCAAGCCATGAGGAGTACCTTCAACTGCTCCTTAAGGAGCTTGATCTATACAAAGACCTTGATTTTTCTTTGAAAACCCTGTACTTTGGCGGTGGCACGCCTTCTTTAATAAAGCCCAAACTTTATGAAGACTTTATAAGGAAGCTTTCAAAAGGGATTGACCTGTCTTGTTTAGAGGAGATTAGCCTTGAGGCAAACCCAGAAAACTACAGCTTTGAAGAATACAAGCAATTAAAAGGTATGGGCTTTAACAGGATTAGCATAGGGGCACAGAGTTTAAGAGAAGAGGGCTTAAAGGTTCTTGGAAGGCTACACTCAGTAGGGGATACGCTCCGAGCTGTATATAATGCCCACAGGGCGGGCTTTGAAAACATAAACATAGACCTAATATATGGCTATCAGGGGCAAAGCCTAAGGGATTTGGAAAAGGAGATAGACCTTTTAAAGAACCTGCCTTTGACCCATATTTCCCTTTATCTCCTTACACCTTACGAAGATACGCAGATAGGCAATCTATATAAGAAGGGACTTTTAAAGCTTCCCGACGAGGACACCATAGGGGATATGTACCAACTTTTAGTGGATAAACTTAGCGACATGGGATTTCTTCATTATGAGGTCTCCAACTTTGCCCTTGAAGGTTATGAATGCAAACACAACCTTCTCTATTGGACACATGAAGAGTTCTTGGGGCTTGGCCCTTCTGCATGGAGCTTTGTAAAATACAGAAGGTTTGGCAACACAAGGAATTTAAGGCTTTACAAAGAAGGGGTATTGAAAGGAAAAAAGCCCGTGGAATACGAAGAAGTTCTTGAAGGCAAGGAGAAGATATACGACTACATCTTTGTAGTCCTAAGGACAAGAAAAGGCGTAGAGAAAGACCTTTTGCCGTACCTTCCCGAAGATTTAAAAGAGTTCTTTGAGGAGGAGAAGGGAAGACTGAGGCTAAACACAAGGGGTATGTTGCTTATAAACGAGATACTTTTAAGACTCAAGGGGTGTATACGGCATTGGTGAATAAATCCGTTAAAGGAACTTCGGAGAAACCCTTGATATTCCTATTTTATAAGTCAATTGGCAAGCTTATAAGCTGGAAAAATCTACCTCGTTTAAGTTATTGATTGTAGCCCTTTTGAAAATTTATGCACCAAAGCCGGTGTATACTATTAATGAATGGGTGAAAGATCCTTTGTAGAAGCGCATGCATGTAAGCTTTTACCGACAGCATGGGCATCCTTGCCTGCGAAAAAGATAATCTGCCCGATATATCAGGATAGTTTCAAATCTAAAAAGTTGAAAATCCGAGGATTAAAAGGTAAAATAAGATAAGGAGGTTTAATTATGGAAAGAAAAGAGCTTTTAAGATTCCTCTTTATTACAGTGATGACACTCCTTGCCACCTTCTCGATTACCTTATATATTTTTAGGTCTCAAGCTATAGAAAACGCAAGAAACCAAGCACATACAATATCAGAGATAACAAGGGATACGCTTACATCCTATATGGTTATGGGGGTTATAGATAGAAGGGATGAATTCTTAAGCAGAATCAGGAAGGTAGGAAATGTGCAAGAGATCAGAGTTGTAAGGGCTGAAGGTGTTATAAAACAGTTTGGTAAAAGCACAACTTTTGAGGTTCCAAAGGATGAGATAGAGAGAGCTGTTCTTGAAGATGGTAAGTCTAAGGAGATTTACAAAGAATCCTTTAAGAATGCGACCTATAAAATAGTCATACCATACAAAGCTGAACCTACGAAAGATATAAATTGCCTACAGTGTCATAGTGTACAACCGGGAGAGGTATTAGGAGCCATCGTCGTAACCATAGACCTTACACAGACAAGGATCGAGTCCCTTAAGATGTCCTTTTGGATCTTTGGAACCTTCTTGGCTGTTTTTGGGCTTTCCTTCTTCTTCTTTAGATCCTTAGACATTGACTGATAAAGTGAAAAGATCTTATGTATATTTTAAATCTTATGCTAAACAGGAGGGATTTTGTTAAATCTGCGGGTTTGGCGCTCCTTACCTTCTCTTTGCCTTCTTGTGGGGAGGCAACCTCCGGCGGCACTTTTTTAAACCTTTTGCCAGAAAAAAAGGAGATAGAAATTGGAAAGTCTTATGTGCCCTACGCCATAGAAGAGTTTGATGGCTTGTACCCAGATGGGGAAGTCCAAGATTACGTAAGAGGTGTGGGCTTTAGCCTTGCAAAGAAAGCGGAGAGGAAGCTTTCCTATGAGTTTTACTTGGTAAATTCCTCGCAGATCAACGCCTTTGCCCTTCCGGGTGGTCCTGTGATGATAACAAGGGGATTATTCCTTAGACTAAACTCTGAAAGCGAGCTTGCCAACGTGCTTGCCCACGAGCTTGGACACATAAACGCAAGGCATCATGCAAGGTTCCTTGAAAAGCAGTTTGGTCTAAGCCTCCTTTTGAACATAGGCGCCCTCTTGGTGAGTAATAAGCCTTACGGGGAAGCCCTTTTACAGTTTGGTCAGATAGGAGCCAGTTTACTATCCCTTAAATTTAGCAGAGACCAAGAAAGAGAGGCGGACAGGTATGGCTTGATCTACACCTATAGAGCTGGCTATGATCCTATGGGTATGATAAAGGTCTTTGAGCTCTTTAAATCTATGGAGAAAGGTGGAAGACCTCCCGAATGGCTTTCTACTCACCCACTACCGGAGACAAGGATCCAAGAAGCCAAGAAGATAATAGAAAGCCTTAAACCAGAAGGGGGATTTATAAGCGACACCCAAGGCTTTCAAAGGATAAAATCCAAGCTTTT
>JBKBRK010000020.1:0-19293 GCA_046292245.1 Aquificaceae bacterium | reverse complement strand
GAGATTTCAAGTATAGAAAAGAGTAGATTGCCAACGTTTTTTCTCCTATTCCTTAGTTCATCAATGTATATAACAAGATCCTGAAGCTTTGTTTCTCCTTCCAGTTCCATAAGATGTTGCTCCGCATGGGCAAGATGGGCTATTAAATATATAACCTCTTCTACGAGTGCTTCTTCCCAAAGGCTTTTCTCCATAAGGTTAAATATAACATAGGACATGCCGGGTAAAAAACCAAAGATAAAGGTTAATTAGGATGTCCTCCTTTAAAAGGGGCAGCATAGGCGTATGTGGTTTTTGTTGAAATCTTCTCAGCAATAGCCTAAGTAGCTTAAGCCGTGAAAAAGAAAAAAGACTCCGACAAGCCAGAAAAGTATCCTTATGCTGAAATTTTGGATGCTCTCAGGTTGTTTCAAAAATAGCCCCTCTCACAGGCTACCGCCCCCTTTTGCTAATAGCTTTATCCTTTCTAATATCCTTGTGAGAAATCCCCTTTTATCGGTAGTGCAGGCATTAAGAACTGGTAGTGCAGGCATCCCTGCCTGCTATAAAAAAACAGCCTGGAAGCCTAAACTACCAAAATTTTAAATTCTTTATGGCGGTTAATGAACTACCCCTACAAGGGATAATTTTTCGCCTGACGGATGTTGGTGCATAAATTTTCAAAGGGGCTACAACCAATAACTTAAAGAGAGTAAATTTTTTAGTTCATAGATTTGCCGATTGGCTTCTAAGACAGGAATGTCAAAGGTTTCACTGAAGTTCCTTTAACGGATTTATTCACCAATATCGTGTGTGATAGTAGGGAGTTGAAAAGGAAAAGGTAGGTGGTGGAAGGCGTGATAAGTCAGATAAAGCTTTCTAATGCCGGCAATGGTTGGAGGACTTTGACTTGTGTGTTTGTGTATGCATATGCTTATGCTATTGGATATAAGCTTTTTATAGTCGGCCGTAGCTTTCCACCCCTTGCGCCCACTTCGTCCAAAGACTTAAAATATAAAATTTCAATCTCATAAAAGACCTTTTCACACCTTTGCCTTTTTTCTCAGGGGCTTTTTTGTAAAGGGATATTTATTAATAAAAATAGGAAATTCCCACTCGGGGCACTTTGCCTTGGTATAATATTAGAAAAAGTTTAGGAGGTAGCTATGAAAATAACGCTAAGTGTAATCAAGGCAGACATAGGGGGATATGTAGGCCACTCTGCCGCCCATCCAGAGGTGGTGGAAAAGGTAAAGGAAATAGGAAAGTCCCAAGTGGAAAAGGGTAATCTTATTGACTGTGATGTGCTTGTATGTGGTGATGATATTGCCCTTGTGATGACCCACCAGCATGGTGTGGATAGTGAAATCGTTCATGGTATTGCTTGGAAGGCTTTTGAGGAGGGCACACAAATAGCCAAACAGCTAAAGCTCTACGGTGCTGGTCAAGACCTTCTTTCAGATACTTTTTCGGGCAATGTAAAGGGTATGGGTCCCGGTGTTGCAGAGATGGAGTTTGAAGAAAGGCCTTCGGAGCCTGTTATAGTTTTCTTTGCAGACAAGACCGCTCCAAGTGCTTGGAACCTTCCCCTTTATGAGATGTTTGCAGACCCTATGGTATGTGCCGGCCTTGTGATAGACCCAAAGATGCACGACGGTTTTACCTTTGAAGTTTTGGATACCTTTACGGGCAAGGCGGTTAAAATATCCACGCCTGCAGAACTTTACGACCTTCTTGCTCTTATAGGGACTGTGGAAAGGTATGCTATAAAGAGTGTGTGGAGGAACTCCGACGGCGAAATAGGGGCCGTTGCTTCCACCCAAAGGCTTTCCCTTATAGCGGGCAAGTATGTGGGCAAGGATGACCCAGTGATGATAGTAAGGTCTCAGTCTGGTTTTCCTGCCGTGGGTGAGATCCTTGAGCCCTTTGCAAGACCTTGGATAGTGGAAGGATGGATGAGGGGATCTCACAATGGACCCTTAATGCCCGTACCTTTTAGACATGCCACTCCCACAAGGTTTGACGGGCCACCAAGGGTTATAGCGGCTGGCTACCAGATAGCCCAAGGAAAGTTTATAGGTCCAAGGGATCTCTTTGATGACCCAGCTTTTGACAAAGCAAGGGAGCAAGCACAGATAATAGCAGATATCCTAAGGCGTCAGGGCATCTTTGAGCCCCACAGACTACCTTCCGAGGAGATGGAATACACCACCTTACCCAAGATCCTCAAAAAGCTTGAGGATAGGTTCTATGAGTTGGAGGCGGGTAAAAAAGGTCCCACAGGAGAAGAACACCATACGGAGACGGACTAATGGAGAAGATATACAGCATAGAGGAAAGGGTGGTCCTTATTGTAAAGGAATTTGTGGGAAGCCTAAGCAATAAGGAACCCTTTCCCTCTTATCTTTCCGAATACCGCTTTAAATTAAAGGCAAAGCTTTTGGAGCTTACAAACCAGCTAACGGACGCCCAAACAAGAAACGCCAGCTTTGATAACGCCCTTGAGGGCATAATAAAAAGTCTTGAAGAGGCAATAAACAAGGCAAACCTTGAAAACAAGGAAGAGGTAAAAAGGCTTATAAGAAGCCTTGAGGAAACTAAGGAGGTTTTAAGGGAGTTCCTCTATGGAGACCAGATAAGGGATAAATCTTACCTTTCCAAGGTGGTTGGAAAAATAGGAGAATGGATAGAAAACCTAAGGGCGGAATTTAACAGGAGGTATGGCGGAATTATAAACTTTATAAAATCCCTCTTTGGCAGATGATACCTTTCTTTGTAGTCTTTGGGGCTTGGTTTTTTCAATCTATAACGGGCTTTGGTGCGGGCATTTTTATCATTGGAATCCTTTCCCTTTTTTATGACCCCAAAATGGTTATTGTCTCTTCTGCCCTTTTCAATCTTTTTGGAACCCTTTTCCTTATATACCAAAACAGGAAAGGAAAGATAGACTTTTATCTTCTTTTTTCCTTGATCCTTGGCTCCGTGCCCGGTATATAAAGGGAGCTTATGCTTGTGATAGCCTTCTTTATAATAGCCTTGGGCTTTTACGACCTTGCGGTAAGCAAGGGATGGATAAAAATAAGGATAGGTAGGCATATGGGTGTGCCCATGGGCTTTTTGGGAGGTTATTTTGCTGGGCTTGTGGGCATGGGGGGACCACCACCTTTGGTCTTTTCGAACCAGCGGTTAAAAGACCCAAACTCCATAAGACTTATGCTAAACCTTTACTCTACCTCCAACATCCTCTTCCGGCTTAGCTTTCATAAACATATGGATGGAGGCTGTTTCAAAAATCCCAATTTAAACATGTCTCTATGCTAAAATTGTAAAGAGTGTGGGCAGGTGTTGGTGCGTAAATTCTCAAAAATAACCACGCCCAATAAATTAGAGAAGGTAAATTTTTTGGTCCATAGACTTGCCGATTGGCTTCTTAGATAGGAATGTCAAGGGTTCTCTCAAAGTTCCTTTTACGGATTTATTCACCAAAGCCTTTTGCTTATAAAAAGCTTCTATCAAAAATAAGGCTATTGGCAAAAAAAGAATAGGATACAGGTTATAGAAAATCCATCTCACACATCTACCATAGATATGTTAAAATATTCACCACGACCCATGCATACAAAAAATTTAGCAAGCGCCTATGTGATAGCCCGCAGGTGCTTGGGATTAAGGGAAAGACTACCAAAAGCTTATAAAGACCTGCTAAAGAAGTTAAAAGCTAACCTTAAAGAAAGACTCTTTCAGGGCTTTTGGGGAGACCCTGTATGGGCATTAGCTCCTGCTACAGGGGGCGGGGGCGGTAGTCCTGTAAAAGGGGCTATTCTTGAAACACTCTGTAATATCTAAGCTATGGAACTTCACACCATCTTCCTTTATCTTGCCATAATTCTCTTCCTTGCTCGTATTATAGGGGATACCTTTGGAAGGTTTGGCTTGCCCCCTGTGCTTGGAGAAATACTGGTAGGGGTCATCTTAGGACAAAGCGCTTTAGGGCTTATACAACCCAGTGAGGTTTTAAAATTACTTGCAGAGATAGGGGTGATACTTTTACTCTTTCACATAGGCTTGGAGGCGGATATAAACCAGCTTAAAAGGGTGGGTCTGTCCGCCTTTTTGGTAGCCTTTGTTGGTGCTTTTACTCCTATGCTTCTGGGAACCCTTGTGAGTTATTACCTTTTAAAGCTACCCCTTGCCACATCCCTCTTTTTGGGGGGGACGTTAACCGCCACAAGCATAGGTATAACGGTAAGGGTTTTGGATGACCTTGGAAAGATGAGGGAAAATTTTGCCCAGATAGTGTTGGGAGCTGCGGTGCTTGACGATATATTTGGTGTAATAGTCTTGGCTGGGCTATATGAGTTTTCAAAGGAAGGCATAGTGCATTTTGACGCCTTAATTATGCTAATTTTATACATAACCACCTTCTTTATCTTCTCCCCAATCCTTGCCCAGATAATAGCAAGGCTTATAAGCCTACTTTCCAGAAAGCTAAAAACAGAAGACTTTATACCCCCCACCATCATAGCCACCATATTTCTCTTTGCCTTCCTTGCCCACGAGGTAGGCTCGCCGGAGATATTGGGAGCCTTCACTGCAGGACTTGCCCTTTCAAGACGTTTTTCCATACCCTTTGCCCTGTTTTTAAGAACTGACGAAAAGATGGCTCACAAGATAGAGCATACCATAATGCCCTTGGTTTGGGTTTTGACACCAATCTTCTTTGTTTATGTGGGGCTTCAACTAAACTTACGGGCTATTGACTTTACCTCCGAAAGGTTTTGGATCTTGTCCTTCCTTATACTCATAGTTGCCATCGTGGGAAAGGTAATATCGGGCTTTTTTATTAGAGTTCCTCTTAAGGAAAAGCTTCTCATAGGCTTTTCCATGCTACCAAGGGGTGAAGTAGGGCTCATCTTTGCAGAGTTTGGCAGACAAACAGGACTTTATGACGACCTGCTTTATGCAGTTGTGATCTTTGTGGTGGCAATAACCACTTTGATGGCTCCTGTGGTTCTAAAGATCTTAGCAAGGTGATGAGAGTAGAAGACTTTGATTATCGCCTTCCAGAGGAGCTTATAGCTAAATACCCCATAGAGCCAAGACATAAAGCAAGATTGATGGTATTAAACAGGAAAGACCAAAGCATAAGGCATGATATCTTTTGGAATATACCCCTCTATTTGGAAGAGGGGGACCTCCTTGTATTTAACAATTCAAAGGTTTTGCCTGCAAGGCTTTATGGTAGGAAGGCAACAGGTGGAAAAGTAGAAGTTCTTTTGACCGATTACATCACAAGGAAGGAATGGTACGCCCTTGTTGGAGGGAAAGGCATAAGGGAAGGCTTGGAGATATATGTGGGGGACGATTTAAAGGTTGAAATATTAGAACATGTAGAGGGGGGTAGGTTTAGGGTAAGGCTTTTGGCGGAAGACCCTTTAAGGGCTTTGGATAAGTACGGAAAGATACCCATACCACCATACTTAAAGCGAGAGGAGGAGCCCATAGATAGGCTCTATTATCAAACGGTCTTTGCCCGAGAGGAAGGGTCTGTGGCAGCACCCACAGCCAGCTTGCATTTTTCGGAGGAACTTTTAAAAAGGTTGGAAGATCACGGTATAAAAAAGTCCTTCATTACTCTACACGTGTCTTATGGCACCTTTAAACCTGTAAAGGAAAGGGATATTGGAAAACACAAAGTAGATCCAGAGTATATAAAAGTGCCAGAGGAAACCATAAGAGTTATAAAGGAGACAAAGGAAAAGGGTAAAAGGGTTATAGCGGTAGGAACCACCGTGGTTAGGGCTTTGGAAACCGCTGGCTTTGAACCCTTCGAAGGATGGACAGACCTATATATATATCCAGGCTATTCCTTTAAAGTGGTCGATGCTCTTATAACCAACTTCCACCTTCCAAGATCTTCCCTACTTTTCTTGGTATGCGCCTTTGGAGGAAAGGAGTTTATACTAAAGGCCTACCAAGAGGCAATAAAAGAAAACTATAGGTTTTATAGCTATGGGGATGGGATGCTTGTTCTATGAATAATACGTCGGCTGAAAAGGACAGGCTGTAAGCTTAAGCTACCGGAATTTTTAAGGCAATTACGGGTATGCTCCCAATTCTTTGTAATACAAGCGGCTTTTTATGGTATTCTAATATACCATACTTTTTTGGAGGTAAGTGTGGTATGTACAAAATCCTTATTACAGACCCCATCTCCGAAAGGGGAATTGAACTCCTAAGGCGAGAGCCCGACTTTGAAGTGGATAACGAGCCAGATATCTCCTACCAAGAGCTCCTTGAGATAGTGGAAAATTACCATTGCATAATCACCAGAAGCAGAACGCCCGTAAGCGCAGAGTTGATAGAAAGGGGGAAAAATCTAAAGGTGATAGGTAGGGCTGGAGTAGGTGTGGATAATGTAGATATAGAGGCAGCCTCAATGAAGGGGATATTGGTAATAAACACACCCGGTGCCAACACCATAGGGGCAACGGAATTAACCCTTTGCCATATGCTAAACGTTATAAGAAACGCCCATACAGCCCACAACAGCATGGTAGAGGGAAGATGGGACAGAAAGAAGTTTATGGGAATAGAACTTTACGGGAAAACCCTTGGCATAATAGGGCTTGGAAATATAGGCTCGCAGGTAGCTATAAGGGCAAAAGCCTTTGGTATGACCGTATATGCCTACGACCCCTATATACCAAGGGAAAAGGCAGAAAGGCTTGGTGTAAAACTTTTTGACAAACTGCATGATATGCTAAAACAGGTAGATATATTAACCATCCATGCCCCCCTCACCCACGAAACCAAGCATATGATAACCAGAAGGGAGTTTGAAATTATGAAGGATGGCACCATACTCATAAACTGTGCAAGGGGTGGTATAGTAAAGGACGAAGACCTTTTATGGGCTTTGGAAAGTGGAAAGCTTGCGGGAGTTGGACTTGATGTCTTTTCGGTGGAGCCTCCTCCCCATGAGTTTATAAAGGAGATATCCAAGTTTCCCAACGTGTCCCTTTCTCCCCATATAGGGGCAAACACCTACGAATCGCAGGAAAATGTGGCAGTTATAGTTGCCCAGCAGGTTATAAAAGCTCTCCGTGGTCAAACGGTTGAGTACGTGGTGAATGCCCCGTTCCCAGACCTTTCTGTTCTTACCCTTATAAAGCCGCATCTTGACCTTGCGGAGAAGATGGGAAAGTTTTTGGTGCAATGGTGCGATGAAGGTATAAGAGAAATCCATATAGAGGTAAGAGGAGATATAGCCCAGCATTTCCATCCAATAGCTTCTGGCGTGCTTATGGGTATACTAAAAGAAACGGTAGATTTCCCTGTGAACATAATAAACGCCAGCTATGTGGCAAAGGACAGGGGTATAAAGGTAGAGGAGTTAACCTCTGAGGAAAGCGAAGATTACAAGCATTATATAAAGGTGGTAGCAAGGGGAGATGGCACAGAAAAGGTTATAGCAGGCTCCCTTTTGGAAGGGCATATACCCAAGATCTTCCAGATTGACAGCTACAGGGTGGATGTGGAACCAGAGGGTATAATGCTTGTCTTTGAAAACAGGGATGTGCCCGGGGTTATCGGAAGAATAGGTACTATCCTTGGCAACGCAGGTGTAAATATAGCGGGCTTTAGACTTGGAAGGGAAAAGAAGGGTGGTATAGCCTTGGGTATTCTCAACTTGGATGATCCTGTACCGGAGGATGTCCTTGAGGAGCTAAGGAGGCTACCTTATATAATCTTTGTCAAGCAGGTGATAATTTAAAAGAAGTTCTTTGAGAACTTTTGTCTTGTCTTACCTGAGGCTGTGTTAAAAACCCTAATTTAAGCATGTCCTATGCTAAAACTATAAAAGATGGGCAAAATAACTATGTGCTCTAAGCTCATTTTCTTTAGCAACAAAGACTTAGCCCTACTAAAAGACCTTATGAGAAGATGGTTATTTGCTTATAGATATGCTTATCCTTGGCAAGTTCTTAAGGTAGTGGTGCTGACGGCACTCTCCCCTGAGAGGGTTTTATATGGGCACGAGCTCCTGCTGCAGAGGGTGGGGGCGGTGGTCCTATGAAAGGGCTATTTTTTGAAATACCCTGATCCTTAATGAAAGGGAAGCCTTTGGCAGTAGGTAGTGTCTACCAAAATGGAAAAACTCTATATGGGATAACTCTCTTATTAGATAAGAGGCATAGGCGTCAGGTATGTCCCAAAGTATAACTCCTCCATCAAGGGTCTCTCTTTTTAAGGTCTTTGAAAGGTTATAAAAATCTTCAAAAATTGGATTTACATGTAACCTATTGGTAGCGGGGAAGGGGCACTCAAAGCTTTCTTTGGTGGTTATTACAAGGCTATAATTCAGACCTGTCTCCAAAAGCCCTTCAACCAAGGACGATTCATCTACCGCTTTACCCTTTAAATAGCCTATTCCTTCTCTTGCGTCATACTCTCCCAAAGGGATCATCTTTTCTTCTTTAAGCCTTCTTACCGGTAAAGGTAAAGGTGGCAAAAGGAAGCCTCTATAACCTATAAAGGTTAAAAAGCTATCCACCGGTTTATCCATAGGTTCCCAGGATAGATAGTTCCTTGTCCAGTTTATACCCATGGGAAGGGGAGATTCCAAGACTCTCACAAATCCCTTTACCCTTAGGATACTTCTTGGAAGGTTTCTCAAAAAATCTTCCAGCGTTTCCATGGAATAGGTACACTTTAGGGATATGGTGGTCTGGACAAACCTGTCGGACCTCTTATACTCTTTATGGGAAGCTTCAAAAGTTTTTGGCTTTTCGGCGCTTAAAAAAAGGAAGAAATCCTCCTCCACCCTCCCGCCGTAGGAAAGAAAATAAGGCTTTCCCTGTAAAAGATCTATTAGGTCCTCAAAGCTTCTTTCAAGAAAAAGGTCGCATTTGCTTATGACAACACAATCGGAATTCTCTATCTGAGCGCGGAATATAGGCTCATCAATAAAATTTCTGTACTCATCCCCGGAAACAAGACATACCACTGTATAGGGAACAAATCCTGAAGTTTCAAAGGCTTCCCTTATGGTGTAGGGGTCAGAAAGCCCAGAGGCTTCCATCAAAAGTATATCCACATTCTTAAGGTTATTTAAACTTTCCAAAAGCTCCCCTATACCACTACAACATACACACTTACCCTCTATACCGAGAACTCTAAGGGATTCCTTATAAAGCCTTAGCTTGTCGTAGCTAACCTCTCCATAATCGTTCACCACTATCCCTATTCTTCCCTTTTTATACCTTTCTACTAAGCTGTTCAATAAAAAGGTAGTCTTACCACTACCTAAGAAACCGGAAACTACCACATTAAGCTTAGGCATACAAGATAGCTCTTCCAACTCTTTCAAAGACCTGATAAAAGTCCCTCACCAATTGACCTTGTGCCTGTCCAGAGGTTGCAGTCTGTATCCTTTTGATTATCTCCCACCTTTCTGTATCCACTACAAAGACACTATCTGCCACCCTGTTGCCTATGTACATCTTTTTACCCACAAAGACTGCATGACCCATATGTCTTCCAACGCCTGTATCTACCACCTTCACCGGCTTAAGCCCTTCGAGGTCTATAACCTCAAACTTAGTATCTCCATACTGGGTAATGATGGCAAACCTTCCATCGGGTGTGATGTATGCATGACCAACACCTTTGACCTGTGAGTTTATCCTTGCAATCTCCTTTCTACTGTTGGCATCGTAAATGGATATGGTGGTGCCTTCAAAGGGGCTTGATCCTCTGTTGCATAGTATAAAGAGCTTTCCATCATTGGTAAAGTTTCCGTGGTGCCCCTCTATTCTTGCAAGGTCTTGCCTTTCAATTGGGTCTATATCTTGCTTTAGTATGCCTATGTACACTGGAGAGGTTGGTGAAGATACGTCATATATATACACCTGAGGTGCGGACATGCCTCCCTTAGGTTCATTAAACTCAATGGTCACCCATAGCTGATTGCCTTTCCAGTCAAAGTAATGAGGATTGCCCGATGTGGATACTTCGCTTATTATCTTTCCACTGCGCTCTATTAGATAAAACTTATTATCGGCGTAATTGCCCACCGCATAAACTTTACCATCGGGGGACCAAGAACCGTGCATTGTAAAATCTCCCTTGTGCTCCTTGTTGCTTACGGGTATATTTACCACAGAGGATATTTGATTGTTGGAGGTGCTTATAAAAACAACCCTAAGGCTGTCGCCATCCAAGCCCGAATGATTCACCGCTACCAATCCACCGTCGGGGGACACTACCGGATGTTTTGGTCTATTACCTGTTTCTATGTTCTTTATAAGTTCAAGCTTGTTTGTATCTATTACGCTTACAGTTCTGTTCTCTGGTGCATTGTTTGCTACGTAAAGATATTTACCATCCTTAGACAGAGAGCCCAGAGTTCCCCCCTTGCCACCCGTCTCTATCACCCTTATCACTTCGTCCTTTGCAGGGTCTATAACCGCCACCTTGCCATCGCCCCTTAAGGCAAATATGGGCATATTTCCAAAACTCCCATAGGCTATGAAACTACCTCCCAACAGTACATAAACACCGCCAAAGCCTGCAACTTTGACAACTTCACGTCTTGATAACATTGCTAACCTCCTTTTTTTTACTTAAGTCTAAATTAAACTAAGGGATTTTACAATTAAAAGTGTTTATGACTTCTATAAGAGAGAGTTATATAAAGAGTTAAAGATATTCTAAAATCTCCCTTACAATACTCTCGCCTGCCTCCAATTTGTTTTTTGCCTTTATATCTACCCTTTTACCTTTGGCAAAGATTAAAAAGCCCTCATAAGCTTCTGAACCCATGCTCTCAAGGGGATTGGCTACTACAAGGTCAAGGTTTTTAGAGGATAGCTTTTTAAGGGCGTTCTCCTTTAAATTTTCCCTCTCTTCAAGGGCAAAACCCACCAAAAACCTTTTGTCCTTTACCTTTCCAACGCTTTCCAATATATCGGGATTCTTTACCAGTTTTATTTCCATAAACTCCTGCTTTTTCAACTTTCCAGAGTAGACCTCCAAAGGTCTGTAGTCGGCTACTGCTGCGTTCATAACCACTATATGGGCATCTTCCAAGTGCTTCATCACCTCTTGATACATCTCTTGGGCAGACACAACTTTTATTATCTCTACCTCTGGTGGCTCCTTGGCAGTGGTAAAGCCCGCTATAACTTTAACTTGTGCTCCGTACCATCTGAAAACCTTAGCCAAAGAAAAGCCCATAAGACCGCTGGAAAAGTTGGATATAAACCTCACACTGTCTATAAACTCCCTTGTGGCACCTACTGTTATCAAAACCCTTTTGCCACTCAAGGGCTTTGGTCTTAGAGCATATTCAACCCAATCAAGTATTCTGTCTATACTGGCAAGCCTTCCCTGACCTTCTTCTTCACAAAGAAGCCTTCCCTCCTCGGGCTCTATGATTATCACCCCTCTTTCCTTAAGTTTCCTTAGGTTTTCTTGAACCGCCGGATTTTTGTACATTTCCACATTGCCTGCGGGCGCAAGCATTAAAACTCCCTTATGAGAAAGGGCGCAGGTGGTCAAAAGGTTATCGCCTATGCCAAGGGCAACTTTGGAAAGGGTGTTTATACTACAGGGAGCTATCAAAAAAACTTCCGACCACCTTGGCAGGTTAATATGTAAAAGGGGGTCTTCTTCCCAATCTACGTAGGCTTTGTTGCCCGAAAGGGCACCAAAGGTCAAAGGGCTTATAAACCTCTGGGAAAAGGGAGAAAGAACTACTTTAACTTCGTGATTGGCTTTTTTTAGCTCTCTCACAATTTCACAAGCCTTGTATATGGCTATGCTTGAGCTAATACCAAGGAGAACCTTAGCCATTGGTTAAAACCCAATAGAGAACAGCCATTCTAATGTATACTCCGTTTTCCACTTGCCTTAGCACTAAGGATTTATCCGAGTACAGAATTTGACCCTCTATGTCCACATACACATTCACAGGTCCCGGATGCATAAAGTAGCCCCTTAGCCTTTTATGTCTTTCCTTTGTAAGGCCAAACTGTAAAAAATAGCTTTCCTTGCTTGGGATAAACTGCTCTTTGAACCTTTCCTCTTGAAGCCTTAACCATATGCAAAGGTCTGCCCACTCTATGGCAGAATCCAAATCATCAAAGACCATATCCACGTCAAAGGGAGAAAGGTCTAAAGGTATAAGGGTTTTTGGACCGCACACCCCCAACCTTGCTCCAAAGAGTTTAAAAAGGTAAGCAGAAGACCTAAAAACTCTACTGTGGAGTATATCCCCCACGAACAAAACCTTTAAACCTTCCACCTTTCCATAAGCCTCCAAGGCGGTAAATAGGTCTATAAGCCCCTGTGTGGGATGCTGGTGGGTTCCGTCTCCCGCATTTATCAAGCTTATTGACTCTTCCAAGTATTGCTGGTATGGGAAAAGCACAAAGGGCACACGGAAAATAACCACCCTAAAGCCCAAGGCTTGAAGGGTTTTGAGGGTATCACCAAAGCTTTCACCCTTTTCTATGGAGCTCTCCCTTGGTCCCAAATAGTAGCTTCTAAGGTTCAAAAGATTACAAGCTTTTTCAAAAGAAAGCCTTGTCCTTGTGGAGCTTTCAAGGAAAAGAAGGGCGCAGTGGCCCTCTAAGCTCTCCTTTCTCCCTCTTTTGAAATCTTCGAACAAACTTCTAAGAAGAATAATCTCTTCTTTGTCGAGATCTCTAACGGAGATTAGCCCTTTTCCCATGGTCGGGGTTATTTCAGGGTATTTCAAAGATAGCCCCTTTTACAGGGCTACCGCCCCCTGTAGCAGGAGCTAATGCCCATACAGGGTCTCCCCAAAAGCCCTGAAAGAGTCTTTCTTTAAGGTTAGCTTTTAACTTCTTTAGCAGGTCTTTATAAGCTTTTGGTAGTCTTTCCCTTAATCCCAAGCACCTGCGGGCTATCACATAGGCGCTTGCTAAATTTTTTGTATGCATGGGTCGTGGTGAATATTTTAACATATCTATGGTAGATGTGTGAGATGGATTTTCTATAACCTGCGATAAAAGATAGGCTGGAAGCCTGAACTACCAGAATTTTAAATTCTTTGTGATGTTTCACGAACTACCCTTATAATATTCCACTAAACCATGGAGATCATCACAGTTCCCATAGAAGAAGAGGTAAAGCAGTCTTATATAGACTATGCCATGTCCGTTATTGTGGGCAGGGCTATCCCAGATGTTAGGGATGGTCTAAAGCCCGTGCAAAGAAGGATCCTTTACGCCATGCATGATATGGGCCTATACCCAGAAAAGCCCTTTGTGAAAAGTGCCAGGATAGTAGGTGCGGTGCTTGGATACTACCATCCCCACGGAGATCAGGCGGTCTATGAAGCCCTTGTGCGTATGGCTCAGGACTTTAACATGAACTACCCCCTTATCATAGGGCAAGGTAATTTTGGCTCTGTAGATGGAGACCCGCCCGCAGCTATGAGGTACACAGAGGCAAAGCTTTCCAAGTATGCTGTAAAACTCCTTGAGGACATAGACAAGGATACGGTGGATTTTTTTCCCAACTTTGATAGCTCCACCCTTGAGCCTTCTGTATTACCCGCAAAATTCCCAAACCTTTTGTGCAACGGTGCCAGCGGTATAGCCGTTGGGCTTGCCACTTCCGTACCACCCCACAACCTTAAAGAAGTCTGTCAGGCGCTTATAGAGCTTGCAAAAAACACCGAGTTAAGCACCAAGGAAATAATGAAATACATAAAGGGACCAGACTTTCCTACGGGAGGCATAATAGAAAACTACGAGGAGCTAATAGATTTCTATGAAAAGGGAAGGGGACAGGTAAAGATAAGAGCAAAGGCTCATGTAGAAAAGCTTTCTGGTGGCAAAGAGCAGATAGTGATCACAGAACTACCCTATCAGGTAAACAAGGCAGAACTTATAAAACGTATGGCAGAGTTGGCAAGGGAAGGCAAGCTAAGGGAGATATCCGATATAAGGGATGAATCAGACAAAGAAGGCATAAGGATAGTGGTGGAATTAAAGCGAGATGCAGAAGGTAGCAAGGTATTAGAAAAGCTATACAAACATACAGCCCTTAGGAAGAATTTTCCCATAAACTTCGTGGTACTTATAGGGGGAGAGCCAAAGCTTGTAGGAATAAAAACCCTACTTCGGGAGTTTATAACCCATAGACTTGAGGTTATTTTAAGAAGGTCTAAGTTTTTCCTTTCAAAGGCAAAGGAAAGGTTGCACATAGTGGAGGGTCTTTTAGTAGCCCTAAAAAACCTTGATAAAGTCATAGAAGACATAAGAGGCTCTTCCGACGTGCAAAGTGCCAGAGAAAAGCTTATAAACAACTACAAGCTTACCCAAGCACAAGCCAATGCTGTGCTTGATATGAAACTTCAAAAACTAACATCCCTTGAGAGAAACAAGCTTGAAGAAGAGGAAAAAGAACTAAGGGAAAAGATAGACTACTATACAAGGCTTGTGGAAAAGGAAGAGGAGAGAGTAAAGGTCTTTATAGAGGAAATGCAAGAATTATCTAAAGGTTTTTCATCTCCAAGAAAAAGCTCGGTGGAAGCTATACATCTGGAAGAGGAGGGTAGCCTTAGCGTTTTGGTTTATGCAAAGGGCAAAGTATCACCGGTGGAGGAGATGGAAGAGGGAGAGGAGATTGTTAATCTTTTGGAAGTTCCCTTTACAAGTGGTCTTTTTATGGTTTCCAACAAGGGAAGGGTTTATTGGATAGCGGGCTCCCAGGCTTTAAAGGGCAGTCTTCTTTCTTTGAAGGAAGAAGATGAAAAAATCATAGGAGCTTTTGTAAGGTCCCATGTGGATGGAAGGATCTTACTGGCGACCAAGATGGGCTATGTGAAAAAAATACCCCTTGTGGATTTTGAATATAGATCGCAGGGTATGCAGATTATAAAGTTTTCCCAAGAGGATGACCAAGTGGTTAAGCTAATACAGGCACCAGAAGAGGGAGATCTTTTACTCTTTACTCACAAAGGCAGGCTTTTGAGATTTCCGGTAAGCGATGTGCCACCGGCAACCACGGGTTCAAAGGGTGTTCAAGGTATAAAGGTAGAGGAAAAGGACCATGTGGTGGGTATAAGGGCTCTTGGAAAGGCTAAATATCTACTGGTAATAACAGAGGAGGGTGGTATTAAAAAGATATCTGTGGAAGAAGTGCCCCAAAGGGGGAGGATGACAAAGGGTATAAACCTATTGGGCTCTGCGAGGGAAAACTTGGTGGATGTTATACCCTTGGAGGCTTCCATAGAGCTTATGCTTGCCACCAAAGAGGGTAAGGTCTTTTACGACCGCATAGAGGAAAGGGATATACCTCTAGGCAGGGTTGACCAAAGGGCAAAGAAAAGATGGGATTTAGGAGAGGATAGAATTGTAAGAGTTGTGGTAAAGGGATAGGTTATAATTTTTTCATGATAGTAAAAGGTAAAGTTTGGAAGTTTGGGGATAACGTGGATACAGACCAGATAATTCCCGCCAGGTATTTGAACACTTCTGATCCTTATGAGCTTGCCCAGCATGCAATGGAGGACTCGGAGCATCCAAACTTTGCAAAGGAACACAAAGAAGGGGACATTATAGTGGCAGGTAGGAACTTTGGCTCTGGCTCTTCAAGAGAGCATGCTCCCATTGCCATAAAGTATGCAGGCGTACCCGTGGTTATTGCCAAATCCTTTGCTCGGATCTTTTTCCGCAATGCCATAAACATAGGGCTTCCCATAGTAGAAGCTCCACAGGCGGTGGATGAGATAGAACACGGGGATGAGGTTGAAGTGGATTTAGAGCAGGGCATAGTAAGGAACCTTACTAAGGGCAAAGAATACCAAGCTACAAGGTTTCCAGAGACTCTTATGGCAATCCTAAGGGCTGGTGGATTGATGGAGTACGCCAAAGAAAGGTTAAAGGACAATGTCTGAGTTGGAAACTTTAAAGGAGTTAATAAAGGAAAGGTCTTTGAAGGTGGCTTCCGAGCCCATATTTAAACTATCTTCTGGTAAGCTAAGCAAGTATTACATAGACCTAAAGCAGATAACCTTTGAGCCCAAAAGTCTGTATATGCTTGGTAAGGTTATGTATCAAAGGATAAAAGAGTTAAAGCCCGACGGGGTTGGTGGTCTAACTTTGGGAGCCGACCCCATAGCCTATGCCATAAGCATGGTTTCCCACCTTGAGGGTGATTATATAAAGCCCTTTGTGGTAAGAAAGGAGCCCAAAGCCCACGGCACAGGAAGGCAGGTGGAAGGGCTTTTAAAAACGGGTGATAGGGTGGTGGTTCTTGAGGATGTTATAACCACTGGAGCATCTGCCCTAAAGGCAGTCTCTGCCTGTAAAAGGGAGGGGTACGAGGTAATAGGAGTCTATGCGGTGGTGGATAGGGAAGAGGGCGGGAGGGAAAGCTTGGAAAGGGAAGGTTTAAAAGTTTATTCCCTTTTCAAGGTCTCCAACCTTTTGGGATGAACATAATCTTTATTTCCCTTTTTCTTCTCCTTGGAACCTTTTTAGGAAGCTTTTTGGCGGTTGTCTTTAAAAGGTCCTTTATAGGTATAAGCACCAGCTTAGCCCTTACAGGCGGTGTTATGCTGGTGGCAAGCTTTACCAGCCTAATACTGCCGGGCATTGAATTGGGTGGTTTTTCAAAAGTAGCCTTGGGCATAATCTTTGGCTTTGGAGTTATGGCTCTTATAGAGGGCATAGTGCCCCACGAGCATACTCTAAAGGGCAAAGAGGGTTTGACCCAACATAGAATAAATAAGCTTTACCTTGTAGTTCTTGCGGTAATAATCCACAATATACCAGAAGGGCTAAGCGTAGGCATAGCTTCCGCCTATTCTATTCAGGAAGGCTTTAAAACTTCCATAGCTATAGCTCTTCAGGATATACCGGAGGGGCTTGTGGTAAGCTTACCCTTGATGGTGATAAGTGGAAAGGTGATTATGCCCTTGTGGGTGGGTTTTCTTAGTGGCCTTTTGGAGGCTTTCTTTGCCCTTGCGGGTTTTGTTTTCTTTGAACACTTTAAAAACCTGCTTGCCTTTGGCTTGGGCTTTGGAGGCGGTGCCATGGTTTATATAACTGCAAAGGAGGTTTTTCCAGAGGCTTATGCAGAGGGCAAACACACGCAATCCACCATAGCTTTCCTTTTGGGGCTTTTACTTATGCTACTGCTGGATACATCACTTTAGAGCATTTTGAACCAGCACAGGTATAAGGTGCATATGGTGTTTAACTGCCTTGCCCTTTCCACAAAGTTTTCACCATGCTCCTTAGCCTTTGAGACATTGCCCTGCAAGAGGAAAACTCTTAGAGACTTCATAGAATCAGAAAGCTTTTTCATTTTGAGACTGTGGAGGATAGTACTTTTCAAGAGATTTGGGCGGTTTTTTCATGGTTATCTGCTGGGAAAAGGAAAGGCTTACTAAAAGACCCAATATAATCACTGGCTTTTTCATGATTAACCTCCCTTAAGAGAGCAATATAAAACATCTACGGAGATTTTCAAGCTTATACATATAGAGCGATCTCTTACCCAGCGTATCTTTGCTTATAATTTAAACTCATAAGCGGGTGAGAAATTATCCTTTGCAGGGGTAGTTCATTGACCACCGCAAAAAATTTGAAATTTTGGTAGTTCAAGCTTCCCGCCTGTTCTTTTATCGCAGGCAGAAATGCCTGCGCTACCTATAAAAGGGATTTCTCACTGGGCGTATTTCATGCCTTATAATTTTATCTATGAAAAGGTTTCGTCATCCTCACAAGAATAATGCTTTGGAAACTTTAAAAAAGGCTAAGGTAATTGCGGTGATAGGTATATCATCAGACCCAGAAAGGCCCTCTTATTATGTAAGCGAAAGGGTGATCTCCAAAGGGTTCCACAAGGTCTATTTTATAAATCCTAAATATGCAGGCCAGGAAATATTGGGTCTAAAGGTTTTATCCTCTCTCTCCGAAGTGCCAGAGCCCATAGACATAGTAAATGTTTTTAGAAACCCAGCCCATATAGAGCCCATCTTTGAGGAGGCTTTAAAGGTTGGTGCCAAGTGTGTTTGGCTACAGCCCGGTTGTGAAAACCCCGAGGTTATAGAAAAGTACAAGGACAAGGTAGATATTGTATGGAACGCCTGCATTGGAGTGGAAGCGGGCTACCTCTAAAAGACCACAAGCCTGTCTGCATGGATAACCTCTTCAAAGTTTATTCTTAGCTTTTTCTTTGCCTCCTCTCCCCTTTTGCCCATTACCTTTTCTATCTCTTCGGAGCTTAGGTTTGTCCTCCCTTTGCCCACCAAAAAGCCCCTTTGGTTGTATATTACCACCGCATCACCCCTTTGAAAAACACCCTCCACTTTAAAGATGCCTGCTGGCAAAAGGCTTTTGCCTTGCCTTACAGCCCTGTAGGCTCCTTCATCCACATAAAGGGCCCCCTTTGCCTCCTCCAGCATGGCGAGGGCTTTTTTACCTTCCTTGAGAGGCTTTGAAGTGGGCTTGAAGTAGGTACCCATGGTGGTACCCTTGAGAATCTCCAAGAGGTTGTCTTCTTTTCCCGTTATTACCACGGGAATACCCAGCCTAACCGCTATGCGTGCCACTGTAAGCTTGCTAAGCATCCCTCCCGTTCCAAAGAAGGAGTTAATACCTTTTACCAAGTTCATAACCTTGTCCACGTCTTCCACCTCTTTAACTATCTTTCCTTCTTCATCCAAAAGGCCGCCTGCGGTAGAAAAAAAGACCATTAAATTTGCTCCCATCATATAGGCGGTATAAACTGCAAGGAAATCGTTATCACCAAAGAGAAGCTCCGATATGGCTACCGTGTCATTCTCGTTTATCACGGGCACAATATTCAAAGAGAGCATGCTTTCAAGGGCATTCTTTGCGTTTTGGAACTTTTCCTTATCTTTGAAAATATCCGCCGTTAAAAGGGCTTGACCCACTGTAAGGCCATAGTTGGAAAAAACCATATCGTAAAGATGCATAAGGTACGCCTGACCCACGCCCGCTATTGCCTGTTTAAGGCTTATATCCTTTGGCCTTTCTTTTAACCCAAGCTTTTTCACACCACAAAGTACAGCACCAGAAGAAACCAAAAGAACTCTGTGTCCTTCTTGCTTTAGGACTTTAACATGACTTGCAAGCTTTGAAAGAAAGGACAAGTCTATATCTCCTTCTGCAATCTGTATTAAATTTGACCCAATCTTTACCACCAAAAGCATGCATGATATATTTTAACTCAAGTTGCCACCTTTAGGAGCCTGTCTATATTGTAAGCTAAAACAAACAGATAGACTTTACTTATAAAACC
>JBKBRK010000019.1:0-19766 GCA_046292245.1 Aquificaceae bacterium | reverse complement strand
GGGTTTTATAAGTAAAGTCTATCTGTTTGTTTTAGCTTACAATATAGACAGGCTCCTAAAGGTGGCAACTTGAGTTATAATATTTTCCTTTTATCATCTCATCATCAAGCAGGTTTTTGCTCCAGCCAGCAGAGATAATTGTCTTAAAATCATATCTTAAATCCTCCCACCAGTTTGCAAAGATGCCTGCAATTTTAAACGCATCAAGTAAGCCAAGAGGTAAAAGTTTTCCTTTCAATTGATTCAAAGCCTTATCTTTGAAAATCCACAGATTATTATTTCCGTAGAATCCTTCAATCTCTGGCTTTACCTCTTCCCACCATATAAGTAATTTTTCTCTATGCTCTGCAATTTTAGATTTAATACTTTCGCTTTTTTCAATAATTTCCTTAATCTGCCTTTTATCATTTATATCCTTTTTAAACTCAAGATATTTTTCATCTTTTTCCTTTAAACAAATCTCAGGGGCAATCCCAAATTTTGATAACTGGTTGGTGTAAAGCTCTGCCTCTCTCTTTGGCACACCGCCAAGAATATGGGCATAAACATCTTCAATCTCGGGGTCTGGAGAGTTATCTACATATCTACGGATATTCAGATTAAAATCATTTTCTTCAATTTCCTTTATATCCACTAATCTTGAATATTTCGGTATCTCTAATTTCTTCTCAAAAACAGTTGAGATTTTTTCAATATCCTCTGGCCTTAAATAGTTCTGGTTTCTTCCCTCTCCGTATTCCCTGTCGGCATTAATAAAAAGGATTTTTCCTTTTAAATGCTCAGGCTTTTTCTTATTAATAACTATAATACAGGCAGGTATGCCCACGTTGTAAAAGAGTTTTGGGGGCAAGCCTATTATTGCCTCTATTAGGTCATCTTTGACTATTCCCTCCCTTATAACCTTTTCCTGTCCACCTCTGAATAAAACACCATGGGGCATAACGGTGGCACATATTCCATCATCCTTCAAACTTGCGATCATATGCTGTAAAAACATCAGGTCCGCCTTTTTGCCCGTTTCTGGAGCAAAGCCATACTTAAACCTTTCTGGGTATTTCATGTTGTTCCTGTTGTAATTTTGGGAAAAGGGTGGATTGGCTAAGATTCTGTCAAACTTCCTTATATAGCCATTCTCAGTAAATTTTGGGTTGGCTAAGGTGTCTTCGTTTTCTATATGGTCATCGCCCAGAATATCGTGGAGTATCATATTCATCTTGCAAATAGCCCAGGTCATGCCGTTAAGCTCCTGTCCGTAAAGTTCCAAGTTTCTTGGGTTTTGCCCTTGTTCTTCAATGTACTGCCTTGCTTCAATAAGAAAGCCCCCAGAGCCCACGGTGGGGTCGTAAATTCTCATACCCTCCTGCGGTTTTACAAGCCTTACCATCAAATTTTTTACGTGCGGTGGAGTATAAAACTCACCTCCCTTTTTGCCTGCCGAATCTGCAAAGTGTTTAAGGAGATATTCATAGGCAATACCAAGAAGGTCGGGAAATTCAAAATCTTGATTTGTCAGACGGTACTTATTAAAGTGTTGAATAAGATCAATAAGTTGCTGGTCTTTTAGGCGAGTTTTACCTTTAACTGCGTTAAAGTCAATATGCTTTAAAACACCATCAAGCCCACTGTTTTTTTCCTCCAACTCCGCCAGTGCTTTGTTTAACTGGTTGCCAACGTCCTCCTTTAGGTTAAGGATATTCTCCCACCTTGCCCTCTTTGGGACAAAAAAGGTGCCTACGTATAACCCGTTATCCTCCAGAAGTTCTTCAACTTGTTCTTGAGAATAGCCCATATTTTGATATTTTTTGCATCAATTCCTTTCTTTTTTCTTCAAAAACATCGGAAGCCCTTTTTAAGAAGAGCATGCCAAAGATGTACTCTTTGTATTCGGATGGGTCCATCTTTCCCCTTAAAATGTCAGCTGCCTTAAATAGGTGAGTTTCCAACTGTTTTAGGGTGAGTTTTTGAGCCATTTTTACCCTCCATCTGAATATTTTATAATTAGCGGTAGATACGCTGGGTGAGAAATTAAACATCACTAGCAGACCTTCTGTAAAAGCTATAGCTTATAGCATAAGCATATACATACAAAAGCACACAAGTCAAAGTCCTCCATCCACTGCCAGCATTAAAAAGCTTTATTTGACTTATCACACCCTCCACCTTCTCACATCCCCTATAGCCCCTATCACCATATACCACACAATTCTCCACAAGCTCCCTAAACCATACGCTCCTCTTCTTCCTCCCCCTGCCCTTCAATCTCAGTATCTTCTGTGTTCTCGCCCTATTTACATTTGTTAGTTTGGGCTTTCTGCCTGCTTTTGGTTTTGACACCTTTAAGAAGGAGAGGGCATTTTCAAGGTCTTGGAGTATTTGCTTGTAGATGGACATGTAGTGTGGTAAGATATCCATGTTAGAACCCCCTGAAGGTTTTGTAGAGCTAATATCTCATCCGGCGTATCCTTTAGCCCTTATAATTATAGGCATGTGTGGAATAGTAGGTTATGTAGGTTCAAATCCTGCCCTTTTGGTGCTTTTGCAAGGTCTTGAAAGGCTTGAATACAGGGGATACGACTCCGCAGGCGTTGCCCTAATAGAGAATGGAAGTTTGTACGTAGAGAAAAAAGTAGGTAAAATAAGGGAGCTTGTAAGAAGCTTGTGGGGAAAGGAGCTAAAGGCTGTGGCGGGCATAGGCCATACACGGTGGGCAACCCATGGAGAGGTTTGCGAGTTAAACGCCCATCCTCACACAGACAACAAAGGCCAATTTGCAGTGGTCCATAACGGCATTATAGAAAACTACAGAGAATTAAAAGAAGAACTTGAAAAACAAGGAGTAGAGTACAGATCTCAAACAGATACGGAAGCTATAGTGCATCTTATAGCCCTCCACTACGACGGAGACCTTTTGAGGACAACTATTAAGGTGTTGAAAAAGCTTAAGGGTGCCTTTGCCTTTGCGGTAATTTCTATAAAGGAGCCCAACAGGATAGTGGCGGTAAGGTATGGAAGTCCTTTGGTGGTGGGCATAGGAGAGGGTGAAAACTTTATTGCTTCCGATACACCAGCCCTTTTGCCCTTCACCAGGAAGGTTATACCTTTGGAGGATGGAGAGGTGGTAGACCTAAGGCTCGATGGCGTTTTTATTTACGACTTTGAGGGAAACCTTCTTACGAAGGAAGTTATACATGTGGCTTGGGATGTTATATCTGCAGAGAAGGGGGGGTTTAAGCATTTTATGCTAAAGGAGATCTTTGAACAACCAAGGACCCTGGGAGACACTATAAAGGGCTATATATCAAGAGATTACACCATGCCCTTTCCCCTAAAAGAGTACAGGCGCATTCTTATAGTAGCCTGCGGCACCTCCTACCATGCGGGGCTTGTGGGGAAATACTGGATAGAGAAGTACGCAAAGGTGCCCGTGGAAGTCATATACGCTTCGGAACTTAGATATTCCGATAGCCCTGTAAATGATAAGGACTTGGTAGTTGCCATATCCCAGTCGGGAGAAACGGCGGACACAAGGTTTTCTGCTCTTTCTATGAAGGAAAAGGGCGCCACCCTACTATCCATAGTAAACGTGGTGGGAAGCGCCCTATCCAGAGAGTCAGACTATACCCTATACACCCATGCAGGACCGGAGATAGGGGTTGCCGCCACAAAAACCTTCACAGCCCAGCTGGCGGTTTTGTATGCATTGGCAATAAGCCAACAGGAGGAGGCAGCCCCCCTAATGGACAAACTTTTAAAAGTCCCCCACCATATAGAAGAGATACTTTCAGAAAGCGAAGCCATAAAAAGCTTAGCCCTAAAATACACCAGTTATAAGAATCTTCTATATTTAGGAAGATATCTAAGCTATCCCATTGCCCTTGAGGGTGCCTTGAAGTTAAAGGAAATATCCTACATACACGCAGAAGGCTATCCCGCCGGTGAGATGAAGCATGGACCCATAGCTCTGATAGATGAGAAAACTCCCAGCGTAGCCATAGCTCCAAAGGATAGAGTTTATGAAAAGACCCTTTCCAACATAGAGGAGGTATTGGCAAGAAAGGGAAAAGTTTTGGGAATAGGCTTTAAAGATGATGAAAACTTAAGAAGGCTGTGCGCAGACCTTATGGAGGTACCTTTGGTAGAAGAAGACCTTACACCCTTCTTGACAGTGATCCCTCTCCAACTCTTTGCCTACTATATAGCGGATTATCTTGGCTTGGATGTAGACCAGCCAAGGAACTTGGCAAAGACTGTCACCGTTGAGTAAAGAGAAACTTTAAAAGTGCCTTTTGGGTATGTAGGCGGTTTTCCGCCTGGTTGAATATAAAATCCCCATAAGCTTCAAAGACCTCTTCTGTTATCTCTTCTCCCTTTTTGGCAGGAAGGCAATGCATAACCTTTACCTCTAGAAGGGCGTGGTATAAGAGTTCTCTATTTACTTGATAGGGCATCAGGGTTTGGATTTTTTCATCCTTTCTGTTTTGGTTCATGCTTACCCACACATCGGTATATACCACATGGGCTTCCTTAACTGCCTCAATAGGATTGGTGGTAAGATATATGCTTCCGCCGGTTATCTTGCAAAGGTCTTCACCCGCTTGGTAATACAGACTGCTGGGTTCGTAGCCTTCTGGTGTAGCCACAAAGAGTTTTAAGCCAAAAAGCCCAGCACCCACCAACCATGTGTTGCATACATTGTTTCCATCTCCCACATAGGCTATCTTTATATTCCTTAAATCTTCCCCAAAAGTCTCATAGAGAGTAAAGATATCGCTTAAGATCTGGCAAGGATGAGCCATATCGGTAAGGGCGTTTATAACGGGTATGTTTGAATATTGGGCAAACTCTTGAAGCTTTTTGTGGGAATCGGTTCTTATGATGATGCCGTCCAAATACCTTGAAAGGGTCCTTGAGGTATCCCTTAGGTCTTCTCCCCTTGCCACCTGAAGACTTTCTTCTTGTAAAAAGATTGAAGTCCCGCCCAGCTGTGCTATTGCCACTTCAAAGGATACCCTTGTCCTTGTAGAGGGCTTTGTAAAGTAAAGGGCAAGAGTTTTTCCTTCCAAATACCTTTTGCTATCAAAGCCCCTTTTTATTTCATGGGTGTCTTTTATTATCTGCCATCCTTCTTCTGGGCTTATGTCCCACAAGTCTACAAAATTTCTGTCCATCGTATTTATTTTAACACAAGGATAAGCCAGAGGAGAGATCGCACAATAGGAGTATACTAAATTTATGCCATGCCTATAAAACTTGTTGGTGTAAAAAAGACAATAGGTCAAGAGCACATACTCAAGGGTATAGACCTTGAGATAAAAGAGGAAGAGTTTGTGGCAATAATCGGAGCAAGCGGTTCTGGTAAAAGTTCTCTGCTGTATATAATGGGCTTGCTTGATAAACCTACGGAAGGAGAGGTATATTTTGAAGGTAAAAGGGTGGATTTTTCCAAAGAGAGAACGCTTTCCCATATACGCAACGGGGAACTGGGCTTTGTTTTCCAATTTCATTACTTGCTTCCCGAGTTCAACCTTCTTGAAAACGTTATGCTACCAGCCATAAAGCTTGGTATAAGAAGGGATGAAGCCCAAGAAAGAGCCTATGAACTTCTCAAAAAGCTTGGTCTTGGTGGAAAAGAAAAGAGAAGGATATATCAAATATCTGGTGGAGAAATGCAGAGAACTGCCATAGCTCGTGCCTTGATAAACAACCCAAAGGTTATCCTTGCGGACGAGCCCACGGGAAACCTTGACAGCAAAAACACGCAGGTAGTTATGGAGATCTTTGAAGGTATAAACAAGGAGGGAACCACCATAGTGATGGTAACCCACGAGATGGACCTTGCAAAGAGGGCAAACAGGATAGTGGAGATGAAGGACGGGCTTATTCTTACTGAAACATCCTTAGGGCTTCTTGGATAACTTCTTCTACTTCCCTCTCTGAGGGCATCTCCACATACACCCTTATGAGGGGCTCTGTGCCCGAGGCTCTAAGGAGTAGCCATCCATCTCCCTCAAAGGTTAGCTTTAATCCATCTATGGTATTAACCTTGGATACTCTAAAGCTACCAAGCCTTTCTGGTGGATTCTTTATAATCTCCTTAAGCCTTTGCTTTTTGTCCTCTTGGGCATGTAGGTCTATCCTTTTGTAATAGGCACTACCATACTCTTTAAAGAGGTCTTCTATTATCTCCCATAGGGGCTTGTCTTTTAAGATCAAAAGCTCAAGGATGTTTAAGCCCGTAAATAGCCCATCCCTTTCGGGCAAAAAGTCTATAATTCCATATCCTCCGCTCTCTTCACCGCCGAATATAACCTTTTCTTTTAAAATTAGCTCGTTTATGTTTTTAAAGCCCACCGCAACCTCTTTTATTTCTACTCCCTCTGCCTTACATATCCTGTCTGCCAAAAAGGTGGTGGAGACAGTTTTTACCACTATCCCATCCTTTAACTTCTTGTTTTTTAGAAGGTGGTATAACAGAAGAACATATATAAGCTGAGAATTTACAAGATTACCCTTTTCATCCACAAGGGCTATCCTATCTCCGTCGCCGTCGTTGGCAATACCCATATCCCCAGAGATAGCCCTCACCTTAAGCATAAGGGGTTGTAAATTTTTCTCCACGGGCTCTGGCGCATGCCCACCAAAGAGAGGGTCTCTATAGCTCCTTATGTTTAGTATGGATAACTTTGTGCCAGAAAGTGTATGACTATAGGTGCCCACGGAGGATCCGTACATGGCATCATGTACCAAGGTTAGATCCCTTTGAAGGAAAAGTTCCATATTTACCTTAGACTTTACAACTCTTATGTAATCTCCCCACACGTTGATAAACTCGGGCTTGTGGTCTTCTACCTTTATATCTTCTACCTTTCTTATCTCTTCCTCCACCTGAGCTATAAAGTCTGGAGTGGCGGAACCACCAAAGGAGTCCTTTATCTTATAGCCGTTATACTCTGGGGGATTGTGGGAGGCTGTTATCATAACACCATTATCAAAGCCCATATATTTGACAGCAAAGGAGACCATGGGCGTTGTGCAAGGCTTGTTTATAAGGTAGCAGTCAAAGCCCAAGGTTTTAAAGACCTTACAAACCTCAAGGGCGAAGTTTTCCGACATAAAGCGATGGTCATAGCCAACTATTACCCTGTTTTTTCCTTGTTTTTGAAGTACCCTTGCATGGGCATAAGCTACCCTTCTTACATTTTCAAAGGTAAAAGTCTCTCCTATTATTGCCCTCCATCCGTCTGTGCCGAACTTTATCATTTATCACCTCCCTGTGGTAGGTTAATTATAGGCGTAAGCTTTGTATCGTAAGGTATTAAAATTATAGCGTTGTTTTGACTTTTGGCGTATTCTTGGATGTTTTCCAAAAACCTCCATGTTAGGTATTCCTTTGTAAGGGAGCCTGCGATTATTTTGTTCGCTTCCGCTATACCTTGGGCTTCCACCTTTTTCCTTTCTGCCTCAAGCTTTTCCTTTTCCAACAAAAACTGCATCCTTTGGGCTTCCTCGTAGGCTCTTCTCTTCTCCTCTATAGCTTTCACCACGCTGTCGGGAAGCCTTATATCCCTAAGGAGCACATCCTCCAATATTATGTATCTTTTTTCTAACTCCTTTGCCACTTCTCTTCTTATTTTATCTTGAAGCCTTTGCCTTTCTTGGTACACTGTGGAGCTTTCCATTTCCGCCACCGCATCCCTCACCGCTGTTCTTACTATCTGTTTTATTATCCTTTCCTCATAGTCAAAACTATACTCCTTTATAAGCCTTGGTGTCCTACTGGGCTCTACCTTGTATAAAACAGCTACGTCCATATTTACTGGCAAGCCATCCTTTGATAGGGAATTTATAGGGTTTTGCCTTTCTCGAGTAAATTCCACTGTCCTCGTCCTTATCTCAAGCTTTTCCACCCTTTGTAAAAGGGGCACTATAACATGCAAGCCCTCTCTAAGAGGGGTATCTTCTATCTTCCCCAAGGTTCTTTTTATACCCACAAATCCCGAGGGAATTATCACAAAGGGGTTTATTATAGATACCAATACAAGGATAAGGATTATGGTGATGATAGGGATGGGGATTTTTTTGTAATTGTCTTTTATCATAACCGCCCCCCTGGTATGTATTATACAATATGAACCACCTCAAGGGAATACGGATCATCCAAGAGACCTTCTGTTTTCTATGGACTTTTCTAAGGATAGTTCGTCCACAAACTCTATTAGAGAGCCAAACTGCAAACCTTGAGATATACGGGTTATCTTTATATTAGGGAATTGTTTTTTTATAAGCTTTGAAAGATAAAGGGCGGTTGCCTCGCCTTCCACGTTGGGGTTTGTAGCAAGGATAACCTCCTTGGCCTTGTATCTTTCTGTCCTTTCCAAAAGGCTGTCTATTTTCAAGTTATTGGGCGATACGCCCTCAAGGGGGGCTATTCTTCCTCCGAGCACGTGGTACACGCCCGCATATCTTTCTAATTTTTCTATGGCGAAGGCATCCTGTGGTTCCTCTACAACGCATATAAACTTTTTACTCCTTTTGGGATTGGAACATATGGAGCATATCTCCTCCTCCGTGTACAAGCCGCATTCTATACAGGCTTTTATCTTTTCGGCCATTTTTTCCAAAGCCTTTACTACCTCAAGCCTCTTTTCTACCGGGAGCTTAAGCAGGTTGTAGATAAGCCTTCCCGCGCCCCTTTCTCCATAGGTGGGTAGAAGTATAAGTTTTTCCAAAGACTCCTTCATAAATTTTGGAAACACTTCCTCGTAAGGCATGATAGAAAATTATAGACTTTGCAGGCACGCCGGGTGAAAAAAATTCCTTCGTAGTGGATATGCAGTTATCCTTACCTGTGGCTTTTGAAAGAAAGGCTGACTCTCTTAACTAACTCAAAGTGTAGAATAAAATTGTAAGGCATGAGATTAAAAAAATACTTTGGGCAACATCTCCTTGTAGCGCCGAGGGTTTTGGAAAGTATCGTTAAATACATAGACCCGAAGGAAGGGGAGATCTTGGTGGAAATAGGTCCCGGCACAGGAAACTTAACAAAAAGGGTCCTTTCATATCCTTTCAAAAAGCTTCACCTTTTGGAAATAGACCCAGACATGGTAGAAGAATTGAAAAACTCCATCAAAGATGAGAGAGTTTTTATACACCAAGCAGACGCTACTTCCTTTGACTTTTGCACTTTGGAAGACAAGTTAAAGGTCTTTGGAAACTTACCCTACAACGTGGGAAGCCTTATAGTGGAAAATACGGTTTTCCATCATAGATGCATACCTCAAGCCATATACATGCTACAGAAAGAAGTGGCAGAAAAGATCCAAAAGGGACCCTCTTGGCTTTCCACCTTTGTAAGGAGCTTTTACAGAGTAGAGTACCTCATGAGCCTACCTGGTAGGTTCTTTTTCCCAAAACCAAAAGTAAGCTCCGCCCTCATAAGGCTTTTTAGAAAACAAAACCCATCAGACCTTGACCTACGGGACTACAAGGAGTTTCTAACAGTCCTTTACAGCATGAAAAGGAAGGCTTTGAAAAACAAGATATGCGAAGAACTACTCATAAAGCTTTCCATAGACCCCATGCTGAGGGTAGAAGCCCTTGAACCCGAAAAGGTTCTTTTGCTTTATAATATCCAAAAAACAGAAAAGAGGTGAAGAAAGATGGTGGACACCTTTTTCATGGAAAGAGATCCCTACGCACCCATAAGGCATGTCTATCCCATAAGCAATATCCTTTACCAAGGCAAAAGCGAGTATCAAGAGATAATGGTGGTAGAGTCTCCCCACTTTGGGAAAATCCTTATACTGGATGGCGTAGCCCAATGTGATGAAAGGTATGAGTTTATATACCACGAGTATATGGCGCATATTCCCCTTTATGCCCATCCAAACCCAGAGGAGGTTCTAATCATAGGTGGCGGCGATGGTGGTGTACTAAGGGAAGTCCTTAAACATCCCGAGGTAAAGAGGGCTGTCCTTGTGGATATTGACAAGGAGGTTATAGAGGTCTCTAAAAGGTTTTTACCCACAATGGCTTGTTCCTTTGAAGACCCAAGGGCTATTATCCTTAACGAGGATGGCTACAAGTATATTCAAGAATGCCAAGGGGAGTTTGACGTGATTATAGTGGATTCCACAGACCCAGTGGGCTTTGCTCATGTTCTCACAACGGAGGAGTTTTTCAAGTACGTTTATAAGGCTCTAAAGGAGGATGGCATATACGTAGGACAAACAGAGTCTATTCACTACCACCTTGAAATAGTCAGAAGGATCCAAAAGTCCCTCAAAAAGGTTTTCCCAATAGTGGATCTTTACATCGCAGTAATCCCAGGATATGCGGGCTATTGGTGGACCATGTCCATAGCTTCAAAGAAACATCCTGTAAGGGAGCCCTCAAGGCCAGTAAGAGTAGAGACCAAGCTTTACTCCGAAGATATGCATAGGTATGCCTTTTTGCCAGAAAGCTTTTATCAAAAGCTTGTGTCGGGAGAGTATGTGTTTTAGTATTTTCCCGTAATATAGTCTGCCACGGTGCTTGCGGCGATGGAGTAGGGCTTGACTACAGGCTTTAGCCCCTGAGCCAAAACGTAGCCTATGGCTTCCTTTAGAATAACGCTGGAGTTGTGTTGGGGGTTTGGGTTTATATCAAGGTGTACTTCAAAGGGCCTTGAGCCCACAACCTCTGATATTTCAAGAGCAAGATAAACAGCCCTGCTAACCTCCTCCAAAAGCCTTTGCCTCAAAGACCTAATACGTGGGACTCTTTCCACACTCCAAAAGATCTTTGCCCCCCTGCAAGAGTCTATATGTACCACAACCACAGACACAAAAACCGTGTGATTTTTTACCTGCCTTGAATCACAACCCACATAGACGGCGGTCTTTGGAGATGTGCCTTTTATAAAGCTTTTTACCTCCTCTATATCCCTTATAAGGGGCATGAAATTATTTTATCAGAAACGCCCAGTGAGCATGTATATATACCCCGTTTTTTGTTATTTTCGGGATATAACGCCCATATTTTTTGTGTTAATTTTTTGGCGTATGCTATATTCACTTGGAAGATTTTTTTGGCACACCACCGCTTGGTAAGTAGTCTATTTTAAAGTGCTATAATTTTTTTCCATGAGAGAGATCTATATAACCGATGTATCTTTGAGGGATGGTATTCAGTCTTTGTTAGCAACAAGGGTTCGCACAGAGGATATGCTTCCCATAATAGAGGTTTTGGATAAATGCGGCTTTTGGTCTTTGGAAGTTTGGGGGGGTGCCACCTTTGACGTATGTTTAAGATATCTAAAAGAGGACCCTTGGGAAAGGCTAAAGCTCTTTAAAAAGCATGCACTAAACACAAGACTGGAGATGCTTTTGAGGGGACAAAATGTGGTAGGCTATAGGCATTATGCGGATGATGTGGTGGAGGAGTTTGTAAAAAGGGCTTATGACAATGGAATAGAGGTTTTCAGAATCTTTGACGCCCTCAACGACACAAGGAATATGAGAAAATCCATAGAAACCGCCAAAAAAGTAGGAGCCCTTGTGAAGGGGGTTCTTTCTTACACCATAAGCCCAGTCCATACCATAGAGTACTATGTAAACATAGCAAGAGAGCTTGTGGATATGGGTATAGATATCATATCCATCAAAGACCAAGCGGGACTTTTATCTCCAAGGGTTTGCTATGAGCTTGTAAGGGCTTTAAAGTCTGAATTTCCTAATTATCCTGTTCATCTACACACGCAGACCACAGCAGACCTTGCCCAAATGGCTCAACTAAAGGGTATAGAGGCAGGAGCCGACATGATAGATACTGTCTTTTACAGTCTTTCTTGCCAAACTTCCCACCCACCGGGGGAAACCATGATCTATACCCTTAGGGAGTTTGGCTATCAAATAAAGGTGGATGAGAAACTTTATCAGAAAGCTGGGGATATGTTTGTTAGCGTGAGGAAAAAGTATAAAAAGTACGATGTTTTGCCCCCTTATCCCGACGTGGGAGTCCTTTTACACCAAGTTCCCGGAGGTATGATATCCAACTTTATAAGCCAGCTAAGAGAGCAGGGAATGGAAGATAGGCTTCCCCAGGTGCTTGAAGAGGTTGTCAGAGTGAGGAAAGATTTAGGTTATCCACCTTTGGTGACACCTACCAGTCAAATAGTAGGCTCTCAAGCCTTTCTAAACATACTTCATGGAGAAAGGTACAAGGTGGTTACAAAGGAAACTAAAGATTATGTAAAGGGTTTATACGGTAAGCCACCCGCACCCATATCCGAGGAGATAATAAAGAAGATCTTGGGAGATGAAAAGCCAATATATCATACAAGACCGGCAGACTTGCTGTCGCCGGAGCTTCCTTCAATAAGAGAAGAAGCCATAAAAGCCGGTGCAAAAAGCGAGGAGGACATCCTTTCTTATGCCCTTTTCCCCATGGTTGCCAAAGAATTCTTTGAGTTTAGGGAGAAGGGAGAAAAACTACCTCCCGAGGAGATGTTAGAAGAGAAAAGAGAAAACATACCTGTGGAATTTGTTATAACGGTGCATGGAGAACAATACCATGTACAGATAGCGGGAAGGGGCGAGCCCACTACAGAAGGAAGACCCTTCTTTATACGTCTTGATGGAAAACTGGAGGAGGTTTTACTTAGACCCCTAAAAGAGGTGGAAAATGTTTCTTCCCCGTATGGTGAGATAACCGCTGGCACTGAGGTTAAGCCAAAAAGACCAAAGCCAGTGGGCATTGGAGATGTAGCATCGCCCATATCGGGCAAGGTGGTTAATATAAAGGTAAATGTGGGAGACCAAGTTAAAGAGGGAGATGTTCTTTTTGTGGTGGAAGCCATGAAGATGGAGAACGAAGTGCACAGTCCCGTTGATGGAGTCGTGGAGGATATCTTTGTATCGGTGGGCGATGTGATCAACCCAGACGAGATGGCAATTAGAATCAAACCTACCAAAATATGATAAGGATTTTGGTGGTGGAAGACGATAAGGACCTGGCAGAGCTTATAGCCTACAACCTTAAAAAGGAGGGCTATGGGGTGGATATAGCTTTAAAGGGAACAGAAGCCATAAGGTACCTTGAAAAGCAAACTCCAGATCTTCTACTCCTTGACGTTATGCTACCAGACCTTGACGGCTTTAGAATAGCCCAATATGTAAGAAACACCTATGATTACAAAGACTTACCTATAGTCTTTATAACTGCCAAGGATATGGAACAAGACAAGCTAAGGGGCTTTTCCTTAGGTGCGGACGATTATATCACAAAGCCCTTTTCCATCAGGGAGCTTTTGGCAAGGGTGAAGGCAGTTCTAAGAAGGGCTGGGAAGGAAAAAAGACAAACAAGCTTCAAGTTGGGAAGCCTTGAAATAGATTTTGAAAGGAAAGAGGTAAGAAGGGGAGAGGAAACCATTGAACTAACACCTACAGAATTTTTAATACTCCAAGCCCTTCTTGAAAACTACGAAAAGCCCGTTAGCAGGGATTACCTAATAGAAAAGGTCTTAAAAAGAGATGTGTACGACCGCACGGTGGATGTGCACATAAAAAAGTTAAGGGAAAAGCTTGGAGAGGAAGGAAAGGCTATTCAAACGGTAAGGGGCTTTGGTTATAAGTTAATTTTATGAGATGGTTTATCACAGTTTTTCTATTGATATTCCTCTTTATGCATCTTTATGTTTATCTTCGCTTTTTCCACATAGTGCTAAGAAGTAAAAAAGCCAAAATACTATGGGCTTTTGTTATTTTTCTTGGTTTTATATCTCCCTTCCTTTGGAGGTACGCAGACATTAACTGGAATCCAAAGATAACCTATTATGTGGCTTTGAGCGGTCTTCTTTGGATGGGCTTTCTTCTTTACCTTTTATTGAGCCTTTTGGTAATTGAACTATACAAAGCCCTTGTTTTTCTCTCAAAAAAGTTTTTCCACATAAATCCCCTGCCAACGACTTCTAAAAAAAGCCTTTTCCTTTTAGTTTTGGTACCTTCTTTTGGACTTTCTGCTTATAGCTATTATGAAACCCTAAACCTTAAGGTTGAAAGGATCACCCTATACACGGATAAGGTGTCCCAAAGCATAAAAATACTTCACATATCAGACCTTCACCTTGGTCCAGTTATGGGAATGGATAAGATAGGGCTTGTTTTGGAAGTCTATGAAAGGGAAAAGCCCCACATGGTGGTATCAACGGGAGATCTTGTGGATGGCAATATGAGGAATAAGGTTTATTTGGCACAAGCCCTTGCTAAAATAAAGCCACCTTTGGGAAAGTATGCTATTCTTGGAAACCACGAATACTACAGGGGCATAGGACAAGCGGTGGATTTTATACAAAAAGCTGGCTTTAGACTTCTTAGAGATGATGCTATTTACATAAGAGAGTACAACCTAAGCCTTGTGGGGATAGAGGACGATGATTGTAGGTTTTTTAAAGCATGTGTTGGAAGTCTTTCCGACAAAGAGGTACTTCAAAAAGCATACAAGAATAGCTTTGTGATATATCTAAAGCATAAACCAAGGATTGAAGAGGGGGCGGAAGAATTCTTTGACCTTATGCTTTCCGGACACACCCACGGAGGAGTTTATTACCCAGTAGGCAGGTTTATCCTTACCCACCTTTTCATAAGCGATAGAGGTTTGCATAAAAAGGGCAATTCCTATATATACATAAGCAAGGGAGTGGGAACGGGCGGACCGCCCATGAGACTTTTTTCTTCGCCAGACGTGGCTGTGATAGAGATTTTAAAACCTGATAGATAAACACGCCGAGTGGGAAATTCCCCTTTTTATCGGTAGCGTATTGCCTGTGATAAAAATACGGGCTGGAAGCCTGAACTACCAGAATTTTAAATTCTTGATGGCGGTCAATACCCCTTACAAAGGATAATTTTTCACCCTGGCCTATGGGTAGTTTATACTTATAAGCATGAAGCTTGTTTTAAAAGCCCTTTTAGTGGTTCTTTTCCCTCTTCTTATAAGCCTTTTATGTGTGCGTGTAGCCTTTACGGAAGGCTTTGTGGAATTTGTGTATTCAAAAACAGAGCTTCCACCAGATCCCATGCCCTACCAACAAAGGCTAAGCATAGCAAAGCTGGGCTTAAGGTCTGTAATATCCCATAAGGGCATGGAAGAATTTAAAAACTCAGGACTTTTTAACCAAAGGGAAATAAATCATATGGAGGATGTTAAAAGGCTTTTGAAGGTCTTTTTTTCCATAATATACGTGGGCATGCCCATCTTTTTATTGGGGCTTTTTAAACTAAAAAAGTTAAAAGAAATAGGGCAGGTTTTCTTCTTTGGGGCTTTACTTCTTGAAGCCTTTGCCCTTTTTGTGCTCTTTGTTTCTCTTATAAACTATGAGTGGCTTTTTATAGCCTTTCATGAACTATTCTTTGATCCCTATTCTTGGAGGTTCTTTGACGAGGATATGCTCCTTAGGGTTTATCCCATGGACTTTTGGTACAAGGCTACTTTATACACCACCCTTATGGTGATATTCCTTAATCTGTTTTCCCAAGGTCTTGGACTCCTTCTGTGGAGAAAAGGTTTTTAAGTTTTTCCTCCATAGGTCCGGGCTTGCCTATGTGGTAGCCCTGAGCATAATCAACGCCAAGGCTAAAAAGTATGGAAATGGTTTCCTCATCTTCCACATGCTCCGCTATGGTTTTTATACCAAGTACCTTTGCAATATCCACCATACTTTTTACAAAGCTTTTATCAATGGGAGAATTCTTCATGTTTTTTATAAATTCGCCCTCTATCTTTAAAAAATCCACTGGTAGATACTTAAGATAAAGAAAGGAGGAATAGCCTGAGCCAAAATCGTCTATGGCAAACTTAAAGCCCATCCCTTTTATTTCCTTTATAAAATCCGCCGTGGTGGTAATATCCTCTATGGCTTCCCTTTCTGTTATCTCAAAAACAACCCTTTTAGGCTCTATATGGTATTTCTCTGCAAGCTCTACAACCTTTTCTATAAAACCCTTAGAAAGGTCTTTTGGTGAAAGATTAATATAGATAAAAAATAACACATTTCCCTTCAAGGCGTAAGTCTTCTGGAAAAGTTGTTCTATCATAACTAAATCCAATTCCTGAATAACACCTACCCTTTCCGCTATATATATAAATTTTGCCGCAGGTGCTAGCCTTTCACCTATACGCAATCTCATTAAAGCCTCAAAGCCTTCTATTTTTGCTGTATTCAAGTTAACTATCTCTTGCAGAAAAACTTCAATTGCCTTTTGACCTGCTCCCTTTAGCAATTCCTTTTCAATCTCTATGAAAGATACGTATACATTTTTCATGGATTCATCCACGACTTTTATCTTTCCTTTGCCCTCCTTTTTTATATGATGCAAGAGGGCTTCACCTAAAAACACCATCTCCTCCTTACTTTTAGCGTCCAAGGGATAACAAACTATGCCAATACTTATACTCATACTTATTTCGGTATTGTCAATTATAAGGTGTTGTGTAGCAACTTTTTCCTTTAGCCTTTTTGCTAAATATTCAGCTCCTTCTTTGTCTGTCTTAGGTAGAAGGATCGCGAACTCATCACCGCCAAGCCTTGCAGCTATATCAACTTTTCTTGTGCCTTTCTTTATGACCTCTGCCACGTGCTTTAGTGCCATATCCCCCATATAGTGTCCATAAGTGTCGTTTATCGCTTTAAAGTTATCAATGTCAACAAAAAGGACGCATAAATGATCCTTGAATCTATCGGACATATCCATTTCTTCTTCAAGTAGCCTTTCAAAGCTTTTTCTGTTGTGCATCGTGGTAAGGGGGTCGTATTCAAGGAGAAAGGATATCTGTACTTGAGCCCTTTCGAGGTCTTCTATTATCTTCATAAGTCTAATAGCATGGAGTAGATGATTACCTACCGTTTTGAGAAAAAGAAGCTCTTCCTCATCAAACCCCCTATCTTTCCTAAATCCGATAACCCCAGACTTATAAGATTTTTCATCAAACCTACAATAAATATAGTTTTCTTCCAGTCCATAAGGCTCCGTTTTTTCCATAACATAGTTCATCAATTCGTACACCTTTAGGTATGAGAAATTGTTCAAAAAACCATTGGAAAATACCAACTTATCCGGAAGTTCGGTATTTACATTCCATATATAGAAAAGGCTTCCATCCATTTTAAGTACATAGTCAAGCCTTTCAATCACTTGCTTTGAAACGGTTTCTATATTGTTATAGGCTTGTGTGGTGTATTCAGAAGTCTCTAAAAGAATATGCAATCTTTGCAACTCCTTTGCCTTCTTTTCTACTATCCTGTTAAAGTTGATCCAATTTAAAAGATGTGAAAGAATAAGACTTCCTGTGTTTAGTATATGAAGCTGTATTAATGGATTTTCCGAAGTATTTTTTAAATAGGCAATAAAAAGGTAATTTCCATGAAAGATATAACAAGCCTTCTCATCCATATAATAATCCTTATTTCCATCAATTATATTTTTTAAACTGCTCAAATTGATTTCAGGAATTTGGGAGTGTTTCTCATGAGAAGCCATTGCTATAAGGGCTTTTTTATCTAAATCGTAAAGCAAGAAAACATCTATAAATTCATAAGGATGGTCAAGTTTTAAGAAAGAAACATGATCTTTTTCTGTAGGCTTTAGCTTTATAATCTCTTTAAGTAAATAAAAGGTTTCATCTATAATTTTTACTGCTTTTCCCCTAAGGTTAAGATAAAGTATAACGCAGATAATTGTAATGCCTGCTATGAGCCAGTAAAAGGAAGCAAGCACTATCAAAAAATCGTAAAGGTGTTTATAAAGGCTTAAAGCAATTGAGTGCAAAAAGAGAAAGCCAAAGGCGGTAAACATATGCCAAAAGCCTTCTTCAAAGGTTTTGTTCCTAAGGATATAAAGGGCAAAAAAGGCGTAAAGAAAAGCCATAAAAACATCCAAAAGGTCTTTGTATAAGGTTTGACCTATCCCTTCTGCATAAAAAGGCAGGAGCGTAGGATAAAAAAGCACTATAAAAAAGGAGAGAAATAGGGAAGAAGCCAATACAGGTATGTAGACTTTTAGGGATATCCATCCTTTGAGCTTGTGGTAAAAGACCAATACGGTGAAGGCTATTAAATGATATAGCTTTGATAAAGCAAATAGATAATCAGCCTTATCTACTGTGTTTTTTGTTATAAAATCAGGAAGGAATACGATGGATAGTATATGAAAAAGCAGTGAAATTAAAGCGGGAATTAAGAACAATCCAAACCAGTAAAACCTTTCACTTATGAACTTCTTACCCAAAGATAATATTGTTGCTGTTAGAAATAGCATGAGGGCAAGGGAAGCAATGCGTGTGCTTGTTATCCAAAAGGCAAAAGTACTTCTTTCAAGGACAAGGCTGTCTATATAAAGGTAGGAAAGTAAAGTGATAAAAGACCCCACTATAAGAAGACTTATGCTTATATGCCTATGCATTACAGATTATTATAATCGTAAGAACCGCTTGGGGGTCTATGGCTTATTAGTTTAAGGAGAAACTCTACTACCTTTTCTGGGGGCTTTAGAGTAGATGGGTCTTCTTGGGGATATGCCTTTGCCCTCATCTTGGTCCTTGTGGCTCCCGGGTTTAGGGCATAAACTTTTATGTTTCTTCCTCTTAGCTCCTCTGCAAGAAGCAAGGAAAAGCCCTCTACTCCAAACTTGGAAACCGCATAGGCTCCCCAATAGGGGGCGGGCCTTTTTCCAGCCCCAGAGGACATATTTACTATCATGGAGCCTTCAGCCATATAGGGTAGTGCATACTTTGTTATATAAAAGACCCCTTTTATGTTTATCCTTATGACCTCTTCCCAGACTTCCTCTGGATATTCTTCTATGGGTAGCCTTTCACCCAGTATACTTGCGTTATTTACCAGTAAGTCTATATTTCCAAGTTTTTCTATGCAAAAGCTTACAAAATCCTTTGCTGAGTTTTTATTCCCCACATCGCAGGCTTTTAGGTATAAACCCTTTGGATTTCTTAGCTCTTCTTTTAGTTTTAACAGGTCCTCTTCTCTTCTTGAGCAGGTGCATACCTCCCAACCCTCCTTTATAAGCCTTTCCACCATAGCCTTACCTATGCCTTTACTTCCGCCTGTAAGTATGGCTCTTTTCATAAAGGATTATTATAAGGTGAGTAGATATACGCCGAGTGAAAAATTTCCTTTTTATCGGTAGCGCAGGTATCCTTGCCTGTGATAAAAGACAGGCTGGAAGCTTGAATACCAAAATTTTAAATTCTTTGTGAGCTACCTCTACAAAAAATAGTTTAAATTATAGATCCCAGTTTGTAGGTATCCTTGCCATCATCCTAAGGCTTTCTTCAAAGGAGGTCATATACTTCATGGCAGTAATCATAGAGCCTTTGAACTTTAGCCTTTTTGTAAGCATGGCAGCCCTTGGACCCATTTCACCAGTTATCAACTTCTTCCAGTTTTCCAAGCTTGCCCAAAGTTCAAAATCATACTTATGGCTGTTTGCCTTACCTGAGGACTTGACAACACCCCTTTCCACTATAAGCTCCACCGTATCCTTTTCTCTCCCCTCTATGTAGTATTTTATGCTTGCGGAGAAGTCTTTTAAGCCAGATTTAAGTTTTTCGTTTTTGTTCCACTCCTCCATGTAGGCTTTTATCCAGTCTTCGGATAGGAATTCATACATGCTTGCCTCCTGTAAAAAAGGGGAAGGATAGCGCCTTCCCGGTTTGTTTATTTTTTAGCCTCTTCCATAAGGGCTTTGAAGACTTCGTTGAAGGATACCTCATCG